>NZ_JRPR02000012.1 GCF_000763135.2 Helicobacter jaachi
CATAACTAAAAGCACAAGACTTAATCACATAAAACATACACCACACAATAGGCAAGAAACAAAATAAGAATATATGGGAGTTGAAGAGCATTTAGCCTCTTAGTTGCTCTAGTCTATCGCGTTTAGTGCCGATGTCTGTGATTTGTATCCCAAAGTTTCCATCGACAATCACCACTTCGCCCTTTGCTATTACCTTATCATCTACAAGTATTTCTAGCGGGTCGTTGGCTAGTTGATTAAGCTCAATAACGCTACCAATATCCATAGCAATCACATCTTTAAGCAGCATTCTTTTTTGTCCAATGCGCACTTTCACATTAAGGCGCACATCTAAAATCATATTAATGTTTTTATATTCTGTAGCTGTGAGCGTGGGTGCAGCAGCCTGCGCGGGAGCAGATTCTGTATGCGCAGCCTGTGAAGTCGCTCCTCCCTCAAATAACCCCACAAGTCCAGCATTTGCTAGAATTGTAAAATTAGAATGGATAGAATCTAGAGAGAAATTAAAAATATATGCCTTATCAAAGCGCGATAAATCCATATTCTCCTTGATAAATTCCATACTTGTGCAGGTGAAATTAAGCTTTGGCAGCTCCTTTTGCGCATTGAGCGAAGTGGAGATAGCCCCAAAAATATTTGAACTAATCTCCTTTATCGCATCTAAATCATCTTCGCTCATCTCATTTTTTGCTTCTCCCTCGCCGCCTAGCATCATATCAGCTAGCGCACTTCCCATTTGCGCAGGGATAATGATAGCAAGCTCGCCGCTGCCATCTCCGCTTGCTTGAATGTAGCCAATAGCGTAAGGCACAGGGAGATGCTCAACACTTACATTACTATCGCTTGTGTGTGTGATATTGGGCGTTTTGCCTAGCAAACCCTCAATGGTGGCGGTTGCTTCTGCGACAATTAAGTCTATAAAGGCTTTCATTCTCCCTCCTCTGCGATATTTGCAATTCTATTTTTGCGCTGTGCTTCAAGCATTTCAAGCACTTCTTTGACTTGGTCTTTTTCTGTTTTAATCACTTCTTTAATTTGCAAAGTCTTGCGGTAGCGCTGCAGCCCAATGCTTGCGACATATTTTTCGCGCCCATCAACGGAGACAAGTATCGTATCATCAGCAGCCCTATCAAGTCGCACTATATCACCTACTTGCAAGTCTAGCACTTCTTTAAGGGTAAGTGTAGCACTGCCTAAATAGCCTGATACAATCACATTTGCCCCTGCGATGAGGGCTTGCAATTCTTTATTGCGAGACTTTTTGGAGCTGGTATCACTTAGCATTAAATCCCGACTAGCAAGCCTTGATAGCACGGTTTCAAGCGAAATAACAGGATAGCAAATACTCATCATACCGCTACTATGCCCGATGATAATCTCCATTACCACCATTATAACAATTTCATTTTGTGCCACGATTTGCACAACATTTGGGCTAGATTCTTTAGCATCAACGGTAGGAAAAATCTCTGTTATAGAACTCCACGCCTCTTTGAGGTTTTGCATAATTTGGCGCAAAAGCGTATCAAGCAAATTAAGCTCAATATCGCTAAACTCCCGTGAATTTTCGTAAGGGTCGCCCTTCCCACCCAAAAGTCTATCAATCATAGGAAATGCAATGCTTGGGTTAATCTCCAAAATCGCTGCACCCTCAAGTGGCTTCATCGAAAATATATTAAAGCTCGTAGGAGAGGGCAAACTCATCAAAAATTCCCCATAAGTCATTTGGTCAACACTATGAAGCTGAATTTCCACAATAGAGCGCATAACGGCTGAAACCTGCGAGGAGAGGCTACGCGCCATTTTATCATGGATTGATTTAAACGCGCGCAATTGCTCTTTACTCACGCGGTTTGGGCGCTTAAAGTCATAGAGCGTAACTTGCTTTTGGTGCGTAATGTCCTGTTTTTCTATCTCCGCGGTATCGCCATCATCATCGACAACCTCTAGTAGGGCGTCAATTTCTTCTTGACTTAGTATATCAGCCATTTATATCTCCCAATGCTTGTCGAATTTTTTTAATAACCTCTTTTGTGATTTGAGAAATGCGAGATTCTGTAATGTCCAAAATCTCGCTAATTTCCTTGAGATTAAGCTCCTCAAAGAAATAGAGCTGGATTATCATCTGCTCTCTTTTGCTTAATTTTTTAAGCACCTTGTGGATAATCTCCATAAGCTCCTCTTTTTGCACATCTTCAAGGATATTTTCCCCGCTTAGGGCATTATATTGCTCATCAATTGGCACGAGTGCATATACATCTGATGCTACTCGCGCTTCTCTAATTTTTGTCACATCTTCTTTGAGAATCTGCGCTAAATACTCATCGCTTGGCTCCTCTTGATAATTATTAAAATACTTTGAAACTTCATAATCAATGCTCTTAACAAGCTTGCGATTAGCGCGCGATAGCACATCAAGGCTGCGTAAATAATCGAGCATAGCTCCATTTACGCGTGTTTTAGCAAAACCCCAAAAAGAATCATTCAAACTACTATCATATCGCCTTGCAAGCTTGATAAGCTCCTCTGTGCCAATGGAGACCAAATCTGCCATTTCAATGGAGCTGGGCAAACGCTCTTTAAGCCGAAACGCCATAGCCTTCACAGCAGGGAGATACTGCAGGGCTAGCTCATCTTGAGCGTATTTAAGCGTTTGGTTGTAGCCATTATTTTGTTTTATGCTTTTCAAATTTGCCTCCCGTTTGTATTTTGCGCATTCTGCTGCGCGGCTAATTCTTCATCATCAGATTCTATACTTTTAATAAAGTTTCTAATCTTAGCAGATTCTTTTTCGCGTTTATCAAACTCGAGGCGATAGTATTCAAGGTTATTTTCAAGCTTGCTTTTTTTCAATTTTGAACGTTCAAAATCTAAAAACCAAAAGTATAGCGATACACAAACCGCCACGATGAGATACACGCCCATCGTAGTAATAATAGTCCATAGCACCATAAATTCAGGCTCATCAAACTTGCTAATAGCAAACGCAAGTCCAACGAAAAATCCTGCTACAACGCTAAAACTCATATAATTATCTGGTTTCATTGTCCATACCTTGTGATTTTAAGCCTAAATATAGCCCAGCACTTTCCGCAAAAAGTCGGCAAAACCTTGCTTTTGGGGTAGGCTAAGCATATTTTGTTCCATTTTTGCAACAAGCTGTTTGGCGATATGTCCAATCTGCCCACTCGCAGCAGTGAATGGCTCGGCTTTTACAAAAAGTTCTCGTGAGCGCACAGCCTTTGCTACGGCTTGACTTTGCTCAATAAAGCCCAAAAGACAAAGATTAAGCTCGGGAATATTTTTTTTGGCAAGATTTACTACACGTTCAAACACCACTTCAGATTCTCTAGCATTTTTTACCATATTTAAAATCATAAAAATATCTTTGCGCACTTTGGCATTAAGCTTAATGGTCGCATATGCATCTGTGAGGGCTGAAGGGTCTGGCATGGTTACTACCACAAGCATATCGCTCGCATTTAAAAAACTCTGCGTAATGCCGCCAATGCCCGCACCCGTGTCAATAATCATATAATCAATGGTATTTAAAATATCACTCTCTTGCAAAAATCGCTCAAATACGCCACTATTAGCATACTTTAAAATCTCCTCACCATTATCGCCGGGTATAAGATATAATCCATCTTCAATAGGATAAATAATCTCTTGGAAGCTCGCCTCCCCGCGCAGTGCGTGCAAAATATTTTTTTTAGTTTTCACACCAAAGATTAAATCAAGATTAGCCAGCCCAATATCCGCATCAAAGACAGCCACGCGCTTTTTTAGCTTCCATAAGCAGTATGCAAGATTAGCGCTAATGCTTGATTTGCCCACTCCCCCCTTGCCTGAAGTGATGGCTACAAATTTGGTTTGGCTAAAATTACGCTTATCTTGGCTCTGCATAAGCGACTGCAGCTCGTGGGCTTGATTTTGTATCATATCTACCCCTTATTTAGATTCTGGGCGTTTAAATCCATCAAGCAGGCAATCCACCAAATAGTCATTCCCCGCCAAAATCAAATCATTTGGCACGCCTTGCCCGATTGAAAGATAGCTAATTGGCTTTTTGGTCTCATACACGAGCGAAAAGATATTGCCAAAATTGCGGCTTTCATCAAGCTTGCTAAAAATAAGCGTATCAATATCTAATTCACTAAAAGCATTGTAAGTATCGCGCAAATCTTCATATTTGGCATTCACTGCTAGCACGAGGCTTATATCGATTTTATAATCGCTATTAAGGTAGGATTTTAGATTCTGTAATTTGCCTCTATCGTATTGAGAATGCCCCGCTGTGTCAATCAAAATATAATCGCAATGTTTTAGAGAATCTATAGCCTTCCCAAACTCCTCTGGCTCCACCACGGTATCGATACTAAGCTTCATCATACGCGCATACGCCATAAGCTGGTCTACTGCCGCCAGACGATAAGTATCAAGGGTAATCACGCCCACACGATAGCGCTGATTAAGCATTAAAGAATATCGCGCGGCAAGTTTGGCGAGCGTAGTTGTTTTGCCTACGCCTGTTGGACCCACTAGCATCATAATTTTTTTAGTATTGTTTTGTAGATTCTCTGTGCGGCAGTAAATCATCTTTCGCAGCACTTCGCGGAAATAGCGCTTGATAGTAGTTGAGTTTGAGCGCATTTTAAGCGGCATAAGTTCTAAAGAGAGCTGCATAATGCTATCTAAATGCTCTTTGTTCATACCGCTGCTTTTAGCGATTCTATAAATTTCAGCAAATTCTTGAGGAATGTTCAAGCCCTCACTCTTAGGGCTTTTCTCCTCCCAAAGCATATTTTGAATAATTTTTAGTTTGTCATTAAGCTCATCAAGCTCGCCCTTAATCTCTTTAAGCTCCATTTTTTCATTGATATTTTGGGCTATGCGTGTTTGGGCTAAATCCTTTATCCTATCATCAGCGCGCTCATCAATGGGGGCTTTTACAGCAGGCTTTGGAGTGGCTTGTGGGTAGGGGTGCGCAGAAGAGCTAATCTTTGGATTTTCTGGCATATTGCTTGGCACATTAGCAATTTGTGAAATCTGCTTAACCGCATCGGAGAGCTGGAGGGTTACCTCATCATAAATCTTTGGCTTTGCTCCTGTTTCACGCTTTTTTGCCATTTTCTTTTCGGCAATTTCATCAAGCTTTTTCTGCACGCTATTTTTGGGCAATGGAGCTTTTTTCTGTGGAGCTGGGGCTGCTTCTGCCTTAGATTCTGGGATTTGAGAATCCTCTATAGCGATGACAATCTCATACAAGCCCGGCTGCGTGAGAGACTTTTTACGAATTTCTTTATTTTCTACTAGCAAAATATCGCTACCAAAGGTGTCTTGAGCCTTTTTTAAGGCTTGAGCGGGAGTATCTCCCATAAAAGTGTGAAGTTTTTTTGCCATAATATCCGCCCTTTGCAAAATAAATGGCGTATTGTAGCTTGTTGATGTTTTAGTAAAGTTTAAGCACTTTTATGTGTATGTAAAAATTTTGGTTTTTCGAATTTTGGAATGCATACTTTGTCGCGCTAAAGATTTTATGCACAGTATGATGTAAGAAACAATTCACAGAATCTGTGTAGATTCTGTGAATTGTTAGCAAAGTGTAAAGGATTTTGCAAGTGGAGTGGGTAGATTCTAAACATTATACAAGCAGCAATGCTCCCCATTTAACAATAATTTAAGTCAAATACCACTATAAATTTACCCACGCGAATTCTTAAATAATAAGAATAGTTTGCGAAATTTATACAAAGGATTGCTGTGATGAAACGAAGTATCGTATTAGCTTGCGCATTGCTTGGAGCGAATGTATATGCCGACGTGGCAGATACAAGCGCGCGCAATGTTGCAGGGGGGGGGGGGCATAACTGAAAGTCCTACTCAAGATTCTAAAGAAGTAAAAAAGGTAAATCTTGGTCGCTCGGTGGTGAGCGCCACAGGCTATGAGCAGGATATTAAAAATGCGCCAGCGAGTATTTCAGTTATTGAAAAAGAGGAGATTATGACGCGCCCTGTGCGTGATATTGGCGATATTGTGCAAGATGTGCCGGGCGTTTATACAGAGGCTACAAAAGTTGGCGGTAATGAAATCAAAATGCGCGGGCTTGGCACGGAATATACGCTTATTCTTATTGATGGCAAACGCCAAAATGTCGCGCAGGGTTTTGATGCAAATGGCTGGGCAGGGACATTTTCTGGCTTTATGCCTCCTGCTAGTATGATTGAGCGCGTGGAGGTGATACGCGGACCTGCGTCAGTGATTTATGGAAGTGACGCAATGGGTGGGGTGATAAATATTATTACTAAAAAGCATAGTAATACCTTTGATGCAGGTATGCAGCTAGATACGCGCTTGCCCGAGCATAGTGAGTTTGGCAATCAATATGGTGTAAATGGCTATGTAAATATCCCACTTATTAAAGATATGCTCTCTTTAAATCTACGCGGGGGTTACAAATATGGCGACCAAAATGGCTTTTTAAAGCCTGCTGGGCTAACTCTTACTAACGCTGCGGCAAGAAATAACCCTTATGCTACTTGGAGTGCTACTGGCTTTACCAACTGGAATGCAGGTGGGCGGCTTAATTTTACGCCAAATAAGAATAATTATATCTATCTAGATTCTGAAGTGTATTTCGCGCGCACGGGTAGTCTTAATACCTCCGGCAATCAAATTACTGCTGTGCGTGATTTTTATAAACTCAATAATGTGCTAAGCCATGAGGCAGATTATGACTGGGGGAAACTCACTAGCTTTGTGCAGTATTCACAAACTTTTTGGGGACCTCATGCGAATGTGCCAATAGGTGGCACGCACGGCACGACTGTGAATTGGGGTAATAAGGGCAATGGGAAAGACAATAAAGATGTGATTGTGCAGACTAATTATTTTAAAGATATAGGCTTAGGTAATGCAGGCAATATCCTTTTTAATGGCGGCTTGTATTATATGTGGGAGCAGCTCATAGCCTATAATACAAATCCCGCCAATCGCTCAAATAAGCATATGAATCAAGTAGCCGCCTTTGCGGAGGGCGAATATCTTGTGAATGAGTATTTTAGCACTACGCTAGGTTTGCGCTACAATTATAGTGATATTTTTAATGCTACACCAAACCCACGATTTTATGTAAATTTTAATCCCACTGATTGGCTCACATTTAAGGCAGGTATCGCAAGCGGTGTGCTTGTGCCACAAATGAGCAATCTCTATGATGGCTACACGCTAAATACTTCAAATGCGGGAACCGTGGCAACCTTTGGGAATAAAGATTTGCAGCCTGAAAAAAGCTGGAATTACGAGCTAAGCGGTATTATCGATACAGAATCTGCAATGTTTATTTTGACTGGATATTACACAGATTTTAGAGACCAAATTGCCACTTATAGCTTAGGGCAAGGGCAAGGGGCGTGCGATGTAGTGGGAGCTGTAAGCTGTAATTTTTACCACAATGTGGCTAAGTCCTATATGACGGGTGCTGAAGTTGGGCTAAAAGTTAAGCCCATTTATGGCTTTAGCCTTGATAGCAGCTATGGATTTACGCATACAGAAGTGCTAGAAGCACAAAATGCAGCGAGTGCTTACACGGTTGGCGAGCCTGTGAGCAATATCCCGCGCCATAACTTTACTATCACGCCGCGCTATGCCTATAAAGACTTTAGTATGTATATCCGCTGGAGTGGAAAGTATAAAACGCCAACTTCGCCCACGAATTCCACCACAGGCACGCGAAACATCATAGGCAAATACTACAAAGACTATCAGTTAGTGGATATAGCCGCTACCTATAAGCTAAGCAAGCAGTATTCGCTCACTCTAGCGGTAAATAATCTCTTTGATGTGGATTTCTTTGATTATGTAATTCACGCTAACCAGCAAGGGGTTGCTAACGCTGGTTATACAAATAACTACCAAAGATGGCTGCCAAGCCGCAGCTACTGGATAAGCTTCCGCGCAGACTGGTAGGCGCAAAAATAAGGCTAGATTCTGTAGTTTATAGAATCTAGCGGGTATTTCACACTTATCTCACAATATTTTATTAAAATTGTAATAATCGCTCTTTTTATAAGCCACAAATTCCCAAAACAAGGATAAAGGATACCCATGAAACTTCACCGCAAATTTTGGATGCAAGTGCATCTTTATTTAAGCCTATTTTTCACGCCGGCTGCGCTTATTTACGCAGTTACTGGGGTGTTGTATATTTTTGAAATACGGCAAAATTCAGGCGCGATAATCCATGAAATCCCTCTAGATTCTCAACCGCCAAAGGGTGAGGAGCAGGCGTTTATACTAAAAATTTTAGAGGAGAATAACCTTAAAATCCCAAGCGATACACAAGTGCGTATGGGGCGCGGGGGTCTCACAATGGGGAATATCAAATACGGCGTAAATATCGCTAAGGACAAGAATGATAAGCCTATTTTGCGCACTACGGAGCGTAATTTGTATGGCGTGCTTATGCTTATGCACAAAAGCGGTGGCACAAAGCATGAAATCGGCGGCTTTAAATTCTCATATTTTGATTTTATTGCCATTAGCTTTGGCATTTCGCTTGTTATTTTTTATCTTTCAGGACTTATTATCACTTCCTTTTGTAAGGGCAAGCGCGCATCGGCTTTTGGCGTAATGGGCGTGGGGTTTGTTGTCACGGCTTTGGCGGTTTATTTTAGCGTGTAGTTGGCGTGCGGTTAAAGTGTGGGGGCTAAAATACAAGCGTTGTCGCATTTGAGCGCGATATTATGAAAGGAGCAAATATGCACACACTTATTATTTTTTCTCATACATTTTGGGCAGATTCTAAGGTCAATAAGGCTTTGTTGCAGCAGGCTAGCACACTTCAAAATGTAGTCATTCACAATCTTAGCACCACTTATGAAAATGCCAAAATCGATATAGAATCTGAGCTAAAACTGCTTGAAAAAGCAGATAAAATCATCTTTCAATTTCCGCTTTTTTGGTTTAGCACGCCAAGCATTATGAAAGAGTGGCAAGATAGGGTTTTGAGTAAAATTCTCTATGGCGCAAATGCTAAAATGCTGCAGGGCAAAAAATTTCAAATCATCACCACGCTAGGCGGCAATAAAGAGAGTTATGATGGGCATCATGGATATAGCCTTGAGAGCCTCCTTAGCCCTATTACGAGTTCATTTGCTTATATGGGCTGCGAGGTGCTAGAGAGTTATGGCGTTTTTAGCGCGAATACGGAGCATTTGCCGCTGCAAGAGTATTTAGCCCTGCTTCAATAGGGCTAGAGCGCTTTAAAATGCGCTTGTAGCTTATAAAACATCGCAAAATAAGCCAAAATCCCAAACTCCCCATACCACAAAGCCCAATCCCAGCCAAAATCCAGCATATAAACCACATTTTATACGCTAAACACGCGAGATTAAAAAGTGTGAAAATAAGCAGAATGCTCAAGGCTTTTATGTATCTTGCAGGGACAAAATCGCGCATATTAGGCACATTTGCAATGGATTTAAAAATCAGGTGAAACCACGCTAAAAACGGCACTATCTTAAATATCATCGCGCTTATAATACACAGGCAAAACCCGCCAAAAAGCACGCCATTACCATACGCAAAAAGGCTTATGAGCGCAAAATTTTTAGGCATTATAGAATCTAAGAGGCTAGATTCTATAATCGCTTGCACCATAAGCCACGCGCCTAGCACTATAAGCAGCCAAAAGCCTAGAAACCACAGCGGCATGGAGCTATCTTTAATTTTTCGCTTTCTATTTTTAAGCCTAAATATCGCGTTTATGCCAAAATACAAGCTCACAAGGCTAAGGCTAGCAAATAGCGCGCTATGTTGCCCTAGCACTAGCGCAAATACTGCTACGCAAAGCATTAAGGGTAGGATAAAGGCATAGAGGCTTTTTGAAAAGTTTTGTGCGACATAAAACATCGGCAGCACCTGCAAGCACACGCCCACGATAAGCAAAAATATCCACCCAAAGCCTCCTAGCACAAAATGCATTTGCCGCATACTTATATAATCCTCCACACTCCACAGCCCCGCATATGCGCCAAGCATAATAGCGCCAAGCACGCTAACAGCACATAAGCAACCAAGCGCGGCAAGCATATAATAAATCGTTGGTGTGAAGTGCTTAATGCCAAAAAGGCTACACATTACGCTTAAAATAAAGCCAAAAATGCCTAAATTTAAGCCTATCATTGCGATTATAAAATATATCGCACCAAATCCCAAAAACGCGCCTATAAGCGCGCATAAGCCTATATCAAGCGTGCAAATACTCACACAAGAGACTATCTGCACGCCTTTTATGCGAACGCCAGCAAGCACGGGGAGCATTTGGCATAGCGCGCCAAACATTACGCTTAAAAATATGCCAATTGTGAAAATATGCACAAATGCGGGCAGCGCAGATACATTATCTGTAAATGCCAAAATGCCGCACATAATCCCAGCAAGGCATAAAAAGCCAAAGGCATTTAAAAAGAAGCTAATCACCACGCCAAAGGGCGGAGCTTGCGTTAAAGAGATACCTTGATACATGGCATGTCTTTAAATATTTGAAAGTCTTGGCGCGTGGGGTTATGTGCGCCTTTGTGTGCGGTATTTGTGATGTTTTGTGTAGTATTTTGCGCGCTTTCTTGCATCGCATTTGCCGTGTGAGCTTGCAAATAGGCTACAAATGGCTTTAAAATACTCTCTTTAGCAATGTAGATTCTATAGAGTGGCTGCGGGTTTGTTTTAGAATCTAGCGGATTAACGACATAAGTAAGCGCTTGAGCCTTAATCACATCATAGAGCAAAAGCGGCTCTCTATAATGCTTCATAAGCAAAATATCGCCACTATGCGCATACAAAAGCGCCTCGCTCATAATCTCAAGCGGGCGCGGGTGCTCCAAATGCGATACATCATACTCTAAGATTTTCAAGGCTTTCCTCTGTAAGTTTTTGGCTTCTATGCGCCTTTAAGTGCGCATAGAATCTACATCGCCGCTAGCTTGCTCACTAGCTCATCATTTTGCGCGCCTAAGTGCATTTGTATCATATTATAGAGCATTTGCTCTTCTTTCATATTGTGCTGCTGGAGCATTATCATCATCGCTTCGCTCGTGCCAAAAAATGCCTCGCTATCTTTAGCCTCCAAAGCCGCTTCAAGCTGCGCAAGCAAGCCTCGCATTTGATTATGCTCATAAGTCATCACTTCCACAGGTCCTCCGCTCATGCCTGTGGCATTAATAAATTCGATAAAAAGGAGATTTTCTTCTTGATTAAAATGCTTTAAAGTATGGGCTTTAAATACCTCAAAGGCATTTTTTGCACTCTCAAACTCGCCCTCGCTCACAAGCTCTTCAATCTTGCTAAACTCCTCATCGCACGCCCTATGGTCATTGGTCATAAAATCTTTGATTTGCATTTTTCTTCCCTTATGTGTTGTTGTCGATATGTTGCCATCGCCTTTGCCTGCGCTTATGCGTTTTTAATTTATAGAATCTAGAGCTAGATTCTATAAAGGCGTGTGTATCTTATCCCAAAAGTGAGGTTTTAAAATTAACTTTTGTTAAGAATTATTGTTTTGTGTGGGGTTATAGCCCTCTATCACCCAGCCTTTGGGCGTTGGAAGGATATTATATTGCTCTGCTGTGTGCATATCAAATACATAGCACAAAGAGCTTTCAAGCTCTGCACGCTCCACAGGGATAACCCTTAGGCGCTCCTGCACTTCTTGCATATCCTCACATACCGCGCTAAAGCCGCACATCATTAATTTATATCGCATAAGATTATCCTCTAGTTTTTTGCTGTAATATTGCCATTTTATTTTTATAGCAATATAAACGCTGCAAGGGCTGCAATGCGTTTAAAAGTGTCTCAAGGAGGGAAAATGTCCTTTAGTATATGGTGTGATTTTATCCACAAGGATTTTTTGGAAAATGAGTTTAAGAATTTAATAGATTTGCGCATTGTGAATGGAGCAACTAGCAATCCTGCTATTTTTGCTAAAAGTTTGCAAACGCCCGCATACAGGGCATCTATCACAGCACTAGCGGGCAAAAAGCCAAAGGAAATATATGAGCATTTGGCTATGGCTGATATTCACAGAGCGGCGCAGATTCTAAAACCTTTGTGGGAGCAAAATAGCGCAAATGGCTTTGTGAGCCTTGAGATTGACCCATTTTTGTGCGATGATGTGGGTTTAAGCGTAGATGAGGGAGTAAGGCTCTATAAGCATATCAATATGCCAAATGTGATGATAAAGGTCCCAGCAACTAGTGCTGGCTATGAGGTGATGAGCGCGCTTGTGCGAGAGGGCATTCATGTCAATGCAACTTTGATTTTTACGCCACAGCAGGCTAAAATGTGTGTAGATGCGCTGCAGAAAGGTATGCAAAAAGGGAAGTTTAGGAGTGAGGCAGATTCTGTGCAGGGGGTTATTAGTGTGTTTGTTTCGCGCTTTGATAGGGCGGTAGATAATTTGGTGGCGGAGCATTTGCGCGCACAAATGGGTATCATAAACGCGCAGGAGTGCTATGAAGTCATTGAACATTATAAGATGCCTTGCATTCGCACGCTTTTTGCCTCTACAGGCGTGAAAGAAGGTGCAAAAGGGAGTGATGGCAAGCCTTTGGCACAAAGTTACTATATTGATAAACTTATTTTGCCTCATAGTGTGAATACAGCGCCACTTGAAGCCATTAGAGCTTATCAAACAAGCACAGACAAGGCGCAAAAATCGCCCATAAGCCCACATGCTCGCGCAGCATTTTGGGAGGAGCTAGCTAAGTATAATATAAACCGCGATGAGGTGGCAGAGGCGCTACTAAAAGATGGACTACAAGCCTTTAAGCAAAGCTTTGAAGATATGCTTAAAGCGCTGTAAGTGCGCTTGCAGATTTATTTGTTTATTTGATATATTGTTGCAGCGGATAGAGGCTAGATTCTGTATTTTGTTGGGGGGTAGATTCTAAATGCGTTAAAAAATGAAGTTTTTAGAGAAGCCCTCCCCCTCTTTTGAGGGTGGAGAGGAAAAGCAGTTTGGTGGGCTTACATCATACCGCCCATGCCACCCATACCGCCCATATCTGGCATTGCAGGAGCTGGCTTATCTTCTTTAATTTCATTAATAGTAGCCTCTGTAGTGAGAAGTAGGCTAGATACTGATACCGCATTTTGTAGCGCCACACGCGTAACTTTAAGTGGGTCTATAATGCCCTCTTTAAACATATCCACATACTCGCCTGTTGTAGCATTAAAGCCAAAGCCATCTTTGCTATTTTTTTCTACTTCATTGACCACCACGCCTGCGTCATAGCCCGCATTTGTGGCAATTTGCGCCAAAGGAGCTTTAATGGCGCGCTTAATAATGTCATAGCCAATCGCCTCATCGCCATCAAGTTTGAGTTTTACTTTTTGAGCTGCGCGAATAAGAGCCGAGCCGCCGCCAATCACAATGCCTTCATCAACAGCGGCCTTTGTAGCGCTTAGCGCGTCATCTACTCTATCTTTTTTCTCTTTCATTTCTACTTCACTTGCCGCGCCAACCTTAATGACAGCCACACCACCGCTAAGCTTAGCCAGTCTTTCTTGGAGTTTTTCTCTATCATAATCGCTTGTGGTGTTTTCGATTTCAGTTTTAATTTGTGCGATTCTATCTTTTACATCTTTTGCTTTGCCCTTGCCATCGACAATAGTAGTGTTGTCTTTATCAATTACGATACGAGCAGCGCTACCTAAATCAGCAAGCGTAGCCGCTTCTAGCGTTTTACCAAGCTCCTCGCTTATGACTTGCCCACCTGTTAAAATGGCAATATCTTGTAGCATTGCCTTGCGTCTATCGCCAAAGCCCGGAGCTTTTACCGCAGAGACATTAAGCACACCGCGCAATTTATTCACCACCAAAGTAGTCAAAGCCTCACCCTCAATATCTTCAGCGATAATTAAAAGCGGTTTTCCACTTTGCATAGTTGCTTCTAAAAGTGGCAAAATTTCTTTCATATTTGAAATTTTCTTATCTGTTAAAAGCACATAGGCATTTTCAAGCTGTGCAGTCATTTTGTCTGTGTTGGTTACAAAATATGCAGAGAGATAGCCTCTATCAAATTGCATACCCTCAACCACACTTAGCTCATCATTAATGCCCTTTGCTTCTTCGACTGTGATTACGCCATCTTTGCCTACTTTTTCCATAGCTTCGGCGATAAGTGCGCCAATATTCTCATCAGAATTTGCAGAAATAGTCGCCACTTGCGCGATATCGCTTTTGCCACCTATTTTTTTGCTCGCCTTTTTAAGCTCATCGATGATAGCAGCACTTGCTTTATCCATACCGCGCTTTACTTCGATAGGATTTGCTCCTGCTGTGATGTTTCGCAAGCCCTCTTTATAAATGCTGTATGCAAGCACAGTTGCTGTGGTTGTGCCATCGCCTGCTGCATCAGCAGTCTTGCTTGCCACTTCTTTTACAAGCTGCGCGCCCATATTTGCAATAGGGTCAGCGAGCTCGATTTCTTTTGCCACAGACACGCCATCTTTTGTGATTGCTGGTGCGCCATAGCTTTTTTGTATCAACACATTGCGCCCTTTTGGACCCATTGTTACCTTTACCGCATCGCTTAATTGCTTAATGCCCTCATATAGTTTATTTCTTGCAGAATCTGAGAAATGGATTTCTTTACTTGCCATGTGTTACTCCTTAAATGAAATGTTTAAATTATTTTTCAAGAACGCCCAAAACATCATCTAGCTCTAAAACGATGTATTCTTTAGAATCTAGCTTGATTTCCGCGCCTTTATATTTGCCAAAAACGACTTTGTCATTTTCTTTTAGAATCTTGTCATCTTTGATTTTTGCACTTACTGCTTTGACTACGCCAACAAGAGGCTTTTCTTTTGCATTATCAGGGATAATGATGCCCGAACTTGTCTTTGTATCCTCCTCAACACGTTCGATAAGGATTCTTTGCCCTAAAGGTCTAAATTTCATATTTACTCCTTCTCATAAATAAAATTAATCAAAAATTTAGCACTTAATTTTTGAAGTGCGATTATTTTATATTTTTTTGTTAAATAAGTCAATACTTTATAGTAAATTTATAAATAAACTTTAGTCTTTATAACTAAACTTATATATGCTAGATTCTATAAACTTTTACATATTGCCCTTTTGGCGCGTTTGAGTGCTAAAAAATAGCGCGCTCCCTAGCCATACTACAATAGCCATAAGGCAGGCAAGCATAAAGGGCGTATTTGCCTCCAATGCGCCAACAAGAAAGGATATAATCCCAGCTAGTGCAAATTGTGTTGTGCCAAGCACTGCTGAAGCCGTGCCAGAGTGTGCTTTAAAGCGTGCCATAGCAAGAGTGGTTAAGTTTGGCAGCAAAAAGCCAAGTGAAGAAAGCGTGGCAAAAAGCGCGATTTCAAAGATAAGAAAATGCCCTAAAAAGCCAGCCCCAAGCAGTAAAACTACAAAGCACGACATTGCTACAAATGCCCATTTAAGCACCACAAGCGGAGAGTATGTAAAAACAATTTTGGCATTAATCATCGAGCAGAGCATAAGCCCTAGCGCATTTATCGCAAACACAATGCTATAAGTGGTCGTATCGAGCAAAAACACTTGCATAAACAAAAATGATGAGCCAGTGATATATGCAAACATCGCACTCATCGCAAATGCACCTGCTAGCACAAAGCCCATAAACACCTTATCACACAAAATTAATTTATAATTTGCTAGCGTTTCTTTCTGTGAAAAGGGCGCACTATGGGCGGGTGCAGATTCTCTAAATCCTACAAGAATAAGCACAAATAGCACAATGCCCATAAGAAATAGGCTTAAAAAAATGCTATGCCATTCAAAAAATCTTAGCAGCATAGAGCCTAGACTTGGTGCGAGCATGGGCGCTAGTGAAGAGACTACCATCATAAGCGCAAATACGCTAGCGGCTTCTTTGAGGGGAAATTTATCATTAACAATCGCGCGCGCTATTACTATGCCCGCGCAGCCTCCAAGCGCTTCAAGAAATCGTAGCGCAATAAATACATATATAGAATCTACCAGCACACAGCCCACACTCGCACCAATAAATAGCACAAGCCCTACGCATAAAGGTTTTTTGCGCCCAAAGACATCGCTAAGCGGTCCATAAATAAGCTGCCCAAAGGCAAAGGCGATAAAAAAACTTGCCAAAGAGAGCTGCGTATAAAAATCACTCACCGCAAAGCTCTTGCTCACATTTGGCAATGCAGGCAGATACATATCTGTGGAGAGTGGCGCGATACTTGACATAAACGCAAGGAGGAAAATAAGAAAAGCCTTGCTCGCTTTAGAATCTAGCACTTTAACATCAGGTGCGGGCGTTAGTGGCGCGCTAGATTCTGTATTATGCGGATTTTGAGTGCGTTTGTTGGGTGTATTGGAGGGCATAGATATCCTTTGAAGCAAAGTGAAAAAGTATTATAAGTGCAAAATGTTAAAAGCAAACTTTGCGCTTTGTATTATTGCAGCAAGAGCAAATAGCTTTGTGCTTTCTCTCGCGTGAGCGGTAAAAGTGAGTGTATATGCTCACCAATTTGCACTTGATAGTGCTTATCTTCTTGCGTTTTAGCATAGCTTAAAGCAATGCGCCCTGCTAGCATTTTATCCGCTTGCGAGGCGCTAGATTCTATAATGCCTGTTGGACCCACGCAATCAAGCAGCGTGATAATTTCCATAGACGGATTTGGTTTTTTTAATTTTGCGCCCTCCTCCTCATTGCGTGCAATCACGCACCTCGCGCCATTTTCTAGCACCAGATAGCGCCCTACTTTTATCATTTCTATATCAGCTACATGCATTTGGCGATGCGCGCTTAAATCCTTAATCTTTGCCGCGATAGAATCTTGCGTGAGCAGGCAGCCTCCGCCGGGTTTTTCATAATATTTAAACCCATAATGTTTAATCATTTCAAGCTGCCTTGTGCGTCCGCGCCCACTTACATCAAGGAGCTTATCTCTATCCACCCAGCCCATTCTTTCAGGGAAACTTGGCTCTAAGAGTTTGGCGCTCATTGGGCGTAAAAGCAGCTCATCAAGTGTTTTTGGCTTAGTTTTATCGCTTCCATCGCGGCTTAGAATGGCATCAAACTTACTCTCCTCACCAATGTGGCGCACAAGCTTCCTTACTTGGTCTAGAGCCTCTTTGCGCTGTGATTTGGGGCGCTGTCCTAGCACCTCTCCGCTAATGACAAAATCCGCGCCCACCTCTAGCAAATACGCAAACGCATTGGCAAACATATTAGCATGGCAGTCAATGCAGGGATTAAAGTATTTGCCATAGCCATATTTTGGCTTAAATAGCACATCATTAAAAAACTGCTCTCTTATATCTAAAATTTGGAGTGGCACATCAATTTGCGCTGTGGCGTTTTGAAAATAAGTAAGTTTATCTTTATTCCCGCCAAAGCCTATATTAAAATGCAGCGCGATGACATCAATGCCTTGTTCTTTGAGTAATTTCATAGAAATGAGGCTATCGCAGCCTCCGCTAAAAAGTGCTAGGGCTAACATAGGGCAGTAATTCTCCTTTTTTGAGTTGTAAGATTTTTGTTTTTATCTCTTTTATCATCGCTCCCTTATCTTGCAGGCTTATATCGCTAAAATAAGGCACTTGTGGGAGCAAGCGCGTATAAGCATTCGCGATAAATAATCGCAAATGCTCTTTTAGCGCATTTAAATCACAAAGGGGTTTTATGCGTTCATTAAGCACTATGGCAAGTAGTTTTGGCTCATCATAGTGCTTTTGCATAAGCAGGGCAAACTCCTCTTTTTTGTAATCAAAAAGTGATATGTCAATATATTCAATGGCAAAGTCAATAAAGGCTGGATTTTCAAGGAATGTCTTAATAAGCACAGATTCTGAAAAATCCTGCGAGTGTGTGCTAAAAGGCGCATTTTGTTCGTATCTTGGCTTCGTGTGAATGAGCCTTGTGGGCAAGGAAAGCAGGCGCGACAAAATTGGCTTATACTCTTCTTGCAAAATGGGGCTTAAAGTATGGAGAAACTGCGTAGATTCCATAAGCGCTCGCTCTTTTTCTGTGGGATTATTAAGTTCGTATTTTTGGGCTATATGCTGCAAGACAAACTCGACAAACGCCACAGGCTGCGCAAACTTATCGCTTAGCTCCTGCACTTGTTTGTTGGCTACCATATCCGCTGGGTCTGCTCCATTTTCAAAAATCACCACACCACCATCGCAGCCAGATTCTATAAGGATTTTAGCAGCCTTAAAAGCGGCATTTATCCCAGCTTTATCGCCATCATAGCTTAGGATAATTTTTGGCTCACCCTTGCGCAAAAGCGGGATATGCTCCTTAGTCAAAGCCGTGCCAAGCGTAGCCACAGCGTAGTCAAAGCCCGCTTGATGTAGCATTATCACATCGAGATAGCCCTCACACACAATGATTTTTTTTTGCTTATAAATGGCTTCTTTGGCAATATAGTAGCCATAAAGTAGCTTTGATTTATTAAAAATTTTGCTTTGGGGGGAGTTTATGTATTTTGCCTGCGCATTTTTCATAGTCCGCCCGCCAAAGCCTACTACCTTACCATTAGGCGAATGAATGGGAAATATTATCCTTTCGCTAAAACGCGCATATTCTCGCCCATTATCCCTGCCGATAATGCCAAACTCTAGTGCTTCGCTTTTATTTAATGCCTTAGCGTTTAAAAAATTAATGCTCTCAAAGCTCGCTCCGCAGTATCCTAGACGAAATTTCTCTATGCTTGCATTTGCCACTTGACGCGAGGCTAGGTATTCAAGGGAGGATTTATGCTGCAATAACTGCTTTTGATAAAATCTCATCATCTCATCAAGCACGATAGAATCTGCCTTTTTGGGGGCATTATTCTCATACTCAAGGCTAAAATTCAAAAGGCTAGCGATTTTTTCCACGCTCTCAACAAAGTTTAATTTCTCATATTCCATAACAAATTTAATCGCATCACCCCCCACGCCGCAGCCATAGCAGTGATAAAAGCCCTTAGCACCATTGACAACAAAGCTTGGCGTTTTTTCGTTATGAAAAGGGCAGCATGCAAGGTAATTGACGCCAGATTTTCTTAGCTCAATGTATGAGCTTATCACATCAACAATATCAATGCTTTGCTTGAGTGCCTCAATGGAATGTTTGCTTATCATCATTTTAGGAGCGTGTTTTAGTCTCTTTACTTACCTATTTTGCCTGCTTTAGCGTGCCTTGCTTACTGACGCCTGCCAAAAGTGATGCCATAGACTTCATTTCGCACGCTAAAAAGCGGGTCGCTTGGCGCACTGACACCTTGCGGAATGTCCGCTGGCAAAAACATCTCATCATTACACGCGCCATCGCTAGTTTGCGCCACGCTCAAAGTGCCAATAAGAGCGCGTTTATGCGCCCCCTGCCACAACGCAGTCGTATCATCTACCTTATCACCCTTATTTGCCAAAATAAGATACATATTGTATTTTATGGGCGCATTCGCCACATGGCGCGCAAAATCAGATTCTAAAAAACTATCATTCATAGAATCTAGCTCTTTTTGCGTAGCGTATTTCGTGCCTAAAAGCGGCTCAAAAGTAATGCGCGCAGGGATATTTTTGCCATTTTTTTCTTTAAAATAAAATGTATGAATGCTGTGATATGCGGTATTTGCGACACTTGGGGTAATGCCTATGCCTTGCATATATTTCTCGAAGTTTTTAAATGAAGGCGTATTTTGCGTAATAGTTTTTATTTTTTCACTATCCACACGCCCATTTTGCGGGATTCTCATCTCAAAAAATGTGATAAATTCCTGCGGATTTTTCGCAAAATTAATCTCAGTATTTAGCAGCACCATGCTCCAAGATTCCGCGTTAGTCTGCATTCGTAGCGCCATTCCACGCCCCTTACTTTTATCACTTTTAATAGCCCCTCCTAGCGAATATCGCACCTCAGCAGGAATATTTTTATCTCGCAAAATAGGAATGTCAAAACGCTTACTCGCCTCGCTATTTGGCGTGAAAGTGCCTAACGCACAAAAGCCCTGCGTATGATTAATCTTTTGCTTTGGCCTTTTTGGGTTATAATTTAGCGCGTAAAAAATATCCGCAATTTTCGTCGCATAGTCTCCTTGCGCTGCAGAATCTTTCATAGAATCTTTTTGCGCCAAATCTTGTCCATAAACAAACATCACCACCATAAATAACAATAATGCTCTCATTTTCCAACCTTTTCATAGAATCTAGATTCTGTAATTTTATCCCCTTGCAATCTTTTCAACTATCGCATTAAATGTTGCGCTTGGGCGCATGATGGCTTCTGTTTTAGCATCATCAAACTTATAATATCCGCCTAAATCGACCTTATGCCCTTGTGCGCCATTAAACTCCGCGCGTATAGAATCTTGCTTAGATTCTAAAGTATCTGCAATTGGCTTAAAAAACGCCGCTATATCGCTATCCTCGCTCTGCCCAGCCAAAGCCGCCGCAAAATACATCGCCAAATAAAAATGGCTCGTGCGGTTATCATCTTCGCCCACCTTACGCGATGGCGCTTTATTATTATCAAGCCATTGCCCAATCGCCCTATCTAGCGCGTCCGCCAAAACCTGCGCTTTCTTAGAATCTTGCTTTAACGCATAAAACTCAAGGCTAGCCTGCAGCGCCAAAAACTCGCCCAAACTATCCCACCGCAAGTGATTTTCACTCACCAGCTGCTCGACTTGCTTTGGCGCACTCCCACCCGCACCAGTCTCAAACATCGCCCCGCCATTTAGCATCGGCACGACAGATAGCATTTTCGCGCTCGTGCCAAGCTCTAAAATCGGGAATAAATCGGTCAAATAATCGCGCAGCACATTGCCAGTAATGGAAATCACATTTTTCCCAGCGCGGATTTGCCGCAGCGACTCTAAGCACGCCTCTTTTGGTGACATAATCTTAATACGCTCACGCAGCGCAGAATCAAGCCCCATAGAATCTAGCTTTTTTTCCACAATATCAATCATAATTTTATTGCTCGCACGCTTAGAATCTAGCCAAAATATCGCCATTTCACCCGTGATTTTCGCACGCTCCACGCCCAAATTTATCCAATTATCCACCGCATCAGGCTTTGCCTCATTTGCGCGGTAAATATCGCCCTTTTTCACGCTGTGAGCCAGCAGCACCGCGCCCTTAGAATCTAAAATGCGAAACTCGCCATCGCTTTGTGCGATAAAAGTTTTATCGTGCGAGCCGTATTCTTGCGCCTTTTTTGCCATTAAGCCCACATTGCTCACACTGCCAAGTTTCTCTGGGTGCAACGTGCCAAATTTACGCAAATCCTCTAGCACAGCCTCATAAATTGTCGCGTAAGTCTTGTCCGGAATGACCGCATTTGTGTCCTTCTCATTGCCCTCTTTATCCCAAAGCTTCGCGCCATTTTTCAGCATCGCAGGCATACTCGCATCGACTATCACATCACTAGGAACGTGTAAATTTGTAACACCTTTACTAGAATCTACCATAGAAATTGGCGCATTTTTACTCAAAATCTCGTGGTATTTTTTTAAGATTTTCTCTTTTAATGGCGAAGATTCAATTCTAGCCAAAAGCTCGCTCACACCATTATTTGCATTAATTTTTAGCCTCTCAAACTCGTCCTTAAACTCGCTAAAAAGCTCCTTAAAATACGCTTTCACCGCATATCCAAATATCACAGGGTCGCTAACTTTCATCATCGTGGCTTTCAAATGCAAGGAGAAAAGCGTATCATTCTTGCGACACGCCTCAATTTGCTCCTCATAGAATCTAAAAAGCGCGCCGCAGTCCATAAATGTAGCGTCCAAAATCTCGCCTTTTTCAAGTTTGAGATTATTTTTTAGCACGATTTGGTCTTTAGAATCTGCGGTATTTTTGCCATTAGATTCTATAGAATCTGCTGGCACAAACACGATTTTTGCCTCCGTATTTTCGCTAATTAGGACAGCCTTTTCATTATCAAAAAAATCGCCACTGCCCATAAAACTAACCCTGCTTTTAGAATCTGGGCTAAACTCCTTTACCTTATAAGGATTTTTTTGTGCGTAGTTTTTCACCGCCTTAGTGCTGCGTCTATCGCTATTGCCGGCGCGCAAGACTGGATTTACCGCACTTCCTAGCACTTTTTGATATTTTTCTTTTATTTCTTTTTGCTTCTCATTTGTGGCATCTTCTGGGTAGTCTGGGATTTTATAGCCCTTATCTTGCAGCTCTTTAATTGCAGCTTTTAACTGCGGAATGGAGGCAGAAATATTTGGCGTTTTGATTAGATTTGCATTAGGCTGTGTTACTAATTTACCCAATTCGCTCAAGGCGTCCGCTACTTTTTGTGTAGATTCTAAACACTCTGGGAATTGCGCCAAAATGCGTGAGCTAAGCGAAATGTCGCTCGTTTCAACCTTAATTTGTGCGTGATTTAAAAATGCCTTTGCAATGGGCAAAAAAGAATAAGTGGCTAACGCTGGGCTCTCATCAGTCAAAGTATAGGTGATTTTCATGTGTGTCCTTTGGGGTGAAATGTGCTTAAAGTATAGCAAAATTGGTTATGTTTGCAGTCAATGGGTAAAGATTTTTTAACTTTCATGGTGGGGGATTTGTGGGCAAATGTGCAGATTCTATAAATGTTTTATAAGCACCGCGCTAGCTTGAAGTTTTTAAGCGCGTATATCAAGTAAATGCGTGCTAGGCGCTTGTGCTAAGCTATCCTCCTCGATAATAGCCTCCTCTACTTCTTTTTGGTTATCTGCGTGAGTGTCTTTAGCATTTTGCCTTTTTTCTTGCTTGTCATCAGGCTCAATTTCTTGTATTTCAGGCGTTGGAGAAACCTCCTGCACGGCTTCTACTTTATCGACAAACTCTTGCATATTTGCATTTAGGTTAAAATCAAGCTTTTGCATATTGTTAGCATGCTGGACAGAGCCAACTTGCGAATTTTGATTGATATAAGTTACATTACCAATGGGACTAAGCGCCATAATACACCTCCTTAACCTAAGATATATCGCCCTTTGTCATTATATTTTAGATACTTAAGCAAGGTTTGTGCCATTTTGCTCGCATTTGTGTTTTTAAGCTTTATTCATATGGCTACATTGGCTATATTTTGGGGCGGAACATTTTAAGCAGACCAAAAGCCACAAGTGCGCATAGAAGCGTTACAAAAATACCACTAAATGCCTCAAAATACCCAAAAGGCTGCGTAAAATCCCACACCTTTAGTCCCATTATTTCAAAGCCCATTTCTGCTCCTTATATTGTATTTGCGCTCTCTGTGAGCTTTGCTTACATTTGTAAGACCGCGCGGCTTTTTATAAAAAGCAGCAGCGCGGAAATTATAGAATCTAAATTTTAGCGAGATTCTATAACACCCGCACACCGCTCACATAGCGCACTAGAATCTTGCACCACAAATTGCCAGCACCGCTCACATCGTCCCTCTTGCGCACGAGTGATAATAAACTCTTCGCCATTCACGCTAAAGCGCGCCAGCTCCTCTATGGTAGTATTTATAGAATCTGCGCGCACTTGCGAGATGATGAGCCATTCTTTAAGCAGTGGTAGGGCTTTTGGCGCATAGAGCGTAACTTCAAGCGAGGATTTGAGCTTCTTTTGCTTTTTTAGATTATCCAAGCATTCTGTAAATTGCTCTCTTATCGCCAAAAGATAGTCAAAATCCGCACTTAAGGCAAGATTGTAGTGTTGCGCGCAAGTGATATTTGGTATATCAAAAATATCTTTATAGTCCCCCTTAAACGCTGTGCTTGCATGCTCAAAGGCTTCATTTGCCGTATAGGTAAGCACAGGTGCGATAAAATGCAAAAGCCTATGCAAAAGCATTAGCATTGTGCTTTGGATAGCCTTTCGGCGCGTGGAATGGAGGCTATCACAATACAATATGTCCTTGCATAAATCTAAGTAAATCCCGCTTAGCTCATTAGTTAAGAAATTCATAACCACCCCAAATGCCTTAACAAACTCATATTCGCCAAAATACGCATACGCCTCGCCAAATACCTCATCGCAGCGCGCTAAAATCCACCTATCAATCTGCCCTAGCTCATCTTTGCCTACTTTATCTTGCGGAGAGTGCGGGGCATTAGCGAGCAAAAAGCGAATGGTGTTGCGTATTTTACGATACTGCTCGCTTACTTGCTTTAAAATCTCTTCACTTATATTTTGGTCGCTTTGATAATGGCTAAGTGCCACCCACAAGCGTAAAATCTCACTTCCATGCACTTTAATAATCATACTTGGCGCAATGACATTGCCCTTACTTTTGCTCATTTTCTCGCCATCTCTGTCAAAGGTAAAGCCATGCGTCAGAATCTGCTTATAAGGCGCAATTTTAGCTACCGCACAGGAGAGCAAAAGTGAGCTTTGAAACCACCCTCTATGCTGGTCACTTCCCTCAAGATACATATCTGCTGGGTGATAGCCCGCATCGTAGGTATTGCCTTTGCAGCGGTATTTGTTTTCAAGCACGGCGCTCCAAGTGCTGCCGCTATCAAACCACACATCAAGAATATGCTTGCTTTTGCTTAGTTGATTAGCCAAATGCTTATAACTTGTGGGCAAAAGCTGCTCTATATCCTCACTCCACCACACATCACAGCCTTTTTGCTCAAACAGGCTTGCTATATGCTCTAGCACGGCTATATCAAGCAGAGGTTCACCCGTATTTTTATCCACAAAAAACGCGATAGGCACGCCCCAATCCCTTTGGCGAGAGATGCACCAATCAGGGCGATTTTCAATCATAGATGAGATTCTATTCCTGCCATTGCTAGGATAGAATCTTACCTTTTGAAGCTCGCTTAGTGCTAGTTCTTTAAGGGTTTGCCCTTCATAAAAAGGCTTATCAAGCAAGATAAACCACTGCGTAGTCGCGCGATAAATCACGGGCTTATGCGAGCGCCAGCAATGCGGATAGCTATGCGTAATCACACTTTTTTGCAAAAGTGCATCGCCTAGAATCTCAAAAATATCCTTATGCGTATCAAAAATGTGCTTTCCTACAAATTTATGCACATACTCCTTTGGCACAAGCTGCATAGATTCTATAAGCGGGCTAAAATTACCGCTATCATCAACAGGCATAATCACTGCCAAATCATACTTAAGTCCCACATAGTAGTCATCTTCGCCATGTCCGGGCGCGGTATGCACAGCACCCGTGCCATCGTTCATACTCACATGCTCGCCTAAAATGATAAGCGATTCTCTGCTATTTAGTGGATTAATCGCCTTAAGCCCTTCTAGCTGCGTGGATTGAAAGTGTTTATCAATCTCGCCTATATCAAGATTTGCTAATAAATTTGCGCGCACTTTTTCATACAGCGCAGAAGCTACGATGTAGCCATTTGTAGTAAGCACATAGCTTTCATTTGGGCTTAGCGCGATAGCTACATTTGCCGGCAGCGTCCAAGGTGTCGTAGTCCAAATGATGATTTTGCCTTGCGTAATGCCAAGCTTTTTTGCCGATTCATTTTCAAGCGCAAAAGCCACAAAGATAGAATCTGATTGCTTATCCTCATACTCCACTTCTGCATCTGCCAAAGCTGTCTCGCATGCCCAGCTCCAATAAATAGGCTTAGAGCGCTGCGCGAGCAAACCTGCTTTCACAAGTTCAATAAGCAGGCGGTAGATTTGAGCTTCAAAAGCAAAATCCATAGTTTTGTATGGATTCTCAAAATCGCCAAACACGCCTAAATCCTGAAACTCTTGTGATTGAATGTCAATAAATTTGCGCGCATGTTCGCGGCATAGCTCGCGTAATTTAGTCTTATCAAGGCTATCTTTTTTTGCTTTGCCTAGTTTTTGCTCTACTTGCTGCTCAATGGGTAGTCCATGGCAGTCCCAACCGGGCGTATAGCGGATATTTTCACCTTTAAAATAATGATATTTGACAATAATATCTTTAAGAATTTTATTAAGCGCATGCCCGATGTGCAAATGTCCATTGGCATAAGGGGGACCATCATGCAGGACAAAGCTTTGCTTACTCTGGCTGTGTGCGTTTTTTAAGCGATGATAAATCCGCTCTTTACGCCATTTGGCATAAGTGTGCGGCTCATTTTGAGGGAGATTAGCTCTCATAGGAAAGCTTGTTTGAGGCAAAATCAAGGTTTGTTTATAATCTGTGTTTGCGTCCATGAGTTGCTCCTGCGTGCAAAAATATTGCGCGATTGTAGCAAAAAATCATAACTTTGCCCACTGGCTTTGGCGTTGGCTTTATTGACATTTTTAAGCGCGTAACATTAGCTATAGCATGAAGCGATAGAATCTAGCGTATGTTAGCGCATGAGGGCTGTTGCAGATTCTATAATTCCACATTGTGTCAAGTGGCTTTCTCAAATCGCCCAATACACGCGCGCACTATCCAAAAAATCAAAACCATTTTTGAGCAAAAGACA
>NZ_JRPR02000013.1 GCF_000763135.2 Helicobacter jaachi
GCGCTAGATTCTAAAGCACTAGATTCTACAGATTCCACGCGCGCGCCTTGCTTTGTCGCACTAGATTCTAAAGCCCTAGATTCCACAGATTCTGTCAAATCGCCCAAACTCGCCCTCTCGCCCGCGCTTATAATCTCATCTTGCGCGCGGGCAGTTTGGGTCAAAAAATTATCCAAAAGCTGCTTTGTAGGCGTGTTTAAATGCGGATTTAAGGCTTTGGCTTTGAGATTTAGCTTAAATTCATTCACAGAAATGCTATCTTCTAGCGCTTTTTTGATATGATAGCGCAGAGCCGCGCCCTGCACCTTTTCATTAAAGCCTTTAGCAAATGGAATATGCGGCATAAGTCTCACAATCGTGCTAAAAAGCTCTTTTATGAGCTGAAACTTCACAGCACCCTCTAAAGTTGTAGCAATCGAGCTTGAGAGCCTTTGTGTAGTGGCTTCTTTCAAAGATTTAGCAATGGCAAAGTCGTTTTTAAAAAGCGTGTGAAATGATTTTGAAATATCGATAAAATCCTGCGCGCTTTTAGTCTCAAAGCCCTGTATTTGCTCTAAGCGCTTGAAAAACTCACTTGAGTCAAAAATTTTCATATCCTGCCCGATATTTTTGATGCTCTGCTCAAAAAGCGCGTATAAAATGCTTAGCTCTACATTAGTTTTTTGCTCTTTGGGGAGGTGTTGGGTAAGCTTTTGGATATTTGGGATAGAACCATCGCCTTGACCGCTTAGGAATTTAAGTAAATTATCCATAGCCTTAGCTTGCGTAATGCCCTCATCGCGCAGTTTTAGCCTATCTACTAAACGCAGTGCCTCTTTCATCTTGCCATAATCGCTTAAACTTGTCTCAAAAAGTGTTTTAGCGTCCTCATACGCGCCTTTATTTAGCGCAAAAATTTGCTCAATGCCTCTTTTTATATCATCGCGCAAAAACCCCTCAATGGCATTTTTTATATGATGTTTAAAGTTAGGGTCTCTAGTCTCCCTGTAGTAGGCATTTAGCGTTTTTTGCGCATTATGCAGCTGCTTAAAAGTAACGCCTTTAGGATTATAAATATTTTGCTCTACAAATTTCAAAAACGCCGCGCCCTCCTCTGGCAACACTCCCTCATCATTAAGCGTTTTTCTAAAATAGTCATAGCCTTCTTGATTTTTAGTCAAATTTATGGCAGAATCCCCGCCCGCATTCGTAGAGAACCCATCGAAGTTAGGTTTAGGCTCGTAACCTAAGTGGCTTAGCGCGCGCGGGTTTATCTCGCGCGTTGGGTTGTCGAATGCGCTTGATTTAAACACATCTCCTTTTTCAAAATACATAGTTTTTAAGCCTAGCTCGTTGTTTTGCTTTTTTACCTGCTCCACAATCACGGCATAGCCATTAATTTGCTTACCGCTCACAACTACATCATTACCCTTTTTGTCTTTTTTAATAACAATTCTATCAGCATTTACCCCTGTGTAGTGCTTATATTTTGCTATGTCGGCATAATGGACAGGTTTTTGCCCATTATTTGCCAACTTACTCCCTTGCCCATGCCTATTTATAATATGCGATATACTATCACTACTAAGAGTTAAGCGCACATCTTGCGGATATTTAAAGCCCAAATCACGCGCAAGGCTTTCATCTACCTTACCAAGAGCAATATTTTTACGATTTTTGTGAATATAATTCACCACTTCAGCACTTAAGTCTTTATCATCTATCACCGCCATATCGCGCCCTTTTTGCGCGCTAGAATCAATAATTGAGCGCACCTGCTCAAAATCTAGCGCTTTGGAACCGCTCTCTAGCATATTTTCTGCGCCTGTAGCATTGCCGCGTGAAAGCACCACCTTGTAAGAATCATCATAGATTTTACCCAAAATATTTTCCATAACATTTGCATAATCCATTTTTGTCTGTGTGGCGAGATTTGTATAAACCTCTCTTATATCTTTTGCATCAAAATTTAGCGCGCGCAGCTGTGTGTGGAGGTTTTGCGTGGTTTTATTGAGCAAAGTTCTTAAATGATTATTTGCCACAGGGCTTGCATTTGCCGCTTCGGTGAGAAATGCGAGCAGATTCCCGCTCTCATCGGCGCGTATGGCTCTAATAAAGTTTTTTTGCGCATTTCTGCTATCACTCAAAGTAAAAGTGTCTATAAAGGCATTTGCGCCCTTACTCATAAATGAATCTGCGCCAAACTTTTGCGCAATTTGAGCTTTGAGGGTATTTGTCTTTGCCTCACCCGCAAAGCTAAAATCTCCGCCAAACTCCCTAAAGAGTGCCTCTAAACTCTCCACTTGCTCTTTATCCACTGAATGATTTAAAAGCTTATCCGCAGCGGCTTTATTGCCATCTTTTGCGCGTTTAAGAAAGCCAACAAGCGGTGTGTAGTTTAAAATACTATCACCAGTTTTAGCTAAACCCTTTAGCCCTGCGTTTTTTACAGCCTTAAAAGTTGTGCCAGCCACCTTAAACACGGCATCACCTGCGATATTTAGCGCACTCTCTTGCGCGCCATGCAGCAGCGCTTGAGCAATATCAAAATCTTTATCCAAAAATACATCAGTAAGTAATGAATCTAAAGTCCCACCCAAAAACGCGCCGCTAGCACCTCCTACTACCATTTTAGGAAAGTTTAGACTTTTAGCTCCTCTAGCTGCTCCTGCGATACCTAGTGCGAGAGAGCCTTTATTATTATTTAGCGCATTAAGCAGGCTCTCATTGAAATTCTCCTCTACCTTGAAAGGCTTGCCATCTTTTATAAAATACAGCCCGCTTTGGTTAAAAGCTATTTCATCAAAGCCTAGATGACTAGCGACTACTTCAAAGTCTTTTAGCATTTCATCACGCTTCTCCTTTGGCGTTTCCGCACTTGATAAAAGCCCAAAAAATTGATGATTTTTTAGCACATTTTCCATCATTTTGCTAGCTTTTACAAACTCCGTAGTGGCGTTATCAGCATTCACTAAGTCTAAGAAAAGCTCAATTTGCTCTTTTTGTGAGTTATTCCTCCACCAGCTTGATACAAAGCCTAATCTATCCTCGATATTGGCTTTGTCTGCTTTTGAGAGTGCTATTTTGTCTAAATCTTCTCCTTTCATGAACGCTTTGGCTAGTTTTTTAAAGGTTTTATCCCGCTCTAGGGCTTCATTCCACTCTGTTTCTTGTGCCACCTCTGCGCCCACTAGCCTTTTTGGCACATCTGTTATGGTGTCAAAAAGATTGCTTAGAATATTTTTTTGCGCATATTTTGCATCTACTAGTCTTTTGCTTTCAAATTCATTAGCCTTTAGCCCTGCGTCTTTAAGCTTTTGCTCCACAACTTTAGCCTTTTGTATCTCATCTTGTAGAGCCTGTGTTTGATAGCCTGTAAGTTGGTCTAAAATCATAGAACCTTTAAGCTTTGCAGTATCTAAAAGGCTTTGCTCCTCGCCCTCTTTATTAAATGATTCTAGTGCGGCTTTTGCCTCTGTTTTAGTATATCTTTTTATAGGCGCATTGGGGTCGGCTGTGTGGATTTTAAAAGTATTATCTGCCTTTAAAAAATCATAAACTTGCGCATCATCTTGCGCTTTAGAATCTAAACTCTCCCAGTCTATATCAGTATTTAACCCCCGCAGATACTTCACGACATCGTTTTTTGTCTCATTGCTTGAGCCATACTCTTGCTCTGCTTTGTCAAAATTAAATCTGCCAAATCTTTGCGAATCTGCTAATAACATAAACACCGCCTTGTGCAAAATAAAGCATAAAATAGAGGATTTTTTATAATTTTTAAAGGGGTAAGCAAGATAGAGCTAAAGTTTTACCCCTTTTAAAAGGGTGAGATTTTACATATTATCACCTCCTAGCCTTAATAAGGCTAGCATAAACCTCCGCTACCCTAAAAAGGGTAGCTTTAAAGGCTAAAAATGAGCAATATCTTACAATCTTTAGGAAATCAAGCCTCTACTGCCCAAAATTACAGCAATCTTATCTCTACTTTAGAGTTTTTAAAACAAAATAATGCCCAAAATCTCCAGCATATTAGCGATGCTTTTCAAAAAAGCGAGGAGCGCAAACTCAAAGCTCAAGAATTGCAAAATCAAAAAAACGCGCAAATCGCGCAAGAATGGAATCAAAACGAGATGGGCAAACGCTATGCGTATATGGATAAAGGCTTAAAAGCTCACGAAGTAGAAGAAAGGCTTGCAAAAGATAGAGATGCTTACTTTAAAGAGCGCGGTATGGGAGAAACAGAGTATAAAAGCTTAAGCGATTATGTGCATAGCGGCGTAAAAACTGCGTGGGAAGGTGTAAAAAAGACTTTTAAACAAAGTCCAGAGGGTGCGGGGAGAGAGAGTGCGCAAGCCGCGCAAGAGCCAAATACTACACAAAATATGTCACAAGCCTTTAGCGCAAAAAAAGAGAGAGGCACAGCCATACAAAGCATACAAAACAATGACCAAGATAGCCCCTCTATGGCTTCACTGTATGCCAAAAATTAATGGCTTCAAAGATTTTTAGCTACTTTAATGGCAGCAGATACTATCGCTTGAAATTTAAGCTAGAGCGCGAGTATTTTGCAGGCGCGCAAAAAATAGTGCGAAGTTATAAGCTTATTTTGCCTTTGTATGAAAAGGCAGTGACTTACACGCCAAGCGCACAGGAATTAAATGAATATCATACAAATAAAGAGCGTTTTTTAAGTATTTTAAAGCAAAAACATCTCTCACACACCACAGGCATCATCTCCTTTAATGGCTCGCAATTTATTATCACACAATTTGGGTTAGATACTTTTACCAAAGCTAAAGCGAGCATTGATGCGCGTTTGGCTACTTCTTATGTTATGGATTTATTCCCAAAGCGTAAAGTAAGTGAGTTTCTCACCAAACTAAGCGCGGCTTTAGCTCTAAGTTGGTTAAATCCGGGTGGCTTTGGTGCAGCGTGTGTGTGGGTATTAAAAGAGATATATGATATGATAAATTACATCATTCAAAAGCTTAATGAGCGTAAAATCACAGGGCTAAATCACAAAACCTATGCCATGCAAACTTCAAGCAACTATTATAATCGGCAGCTAGAATCTAAGCTCGATAAACAATCGGGCAAAATGAGCATTTTTCAAGGCTATGAGGCTTATGCAAATGGCAGTTTGTATAAGCGCCATAGCGCGAGTAGTGAGCGCTTTTCGCCTACGCGCGCGTATAATCCTAGCTTTGCCTTTGCAAATGATAATAAAAAAAGCGCGTATGAAGGCTTAGATAATCAAACCCAAAACCGCGCGCACTATGATTTAGGCGGGAATGAGGGCTTTAATGCAAAGATAAATCCGCAAATACCACTAGATTCTATTACAGAGCTAAACCCCGATATTGAATATAAACAAAATTGGCTTAATAATGAAAACGCGCGCATTTTAGAGGGCTATGGGCTTTTAAGCGCGTATCTTGCCACCAGTGAAAAGCAAGATGCAAGCGGCAATTTTTACACTTATGCGCATGTAGGGGAGTGGCTGCAAATTGTGTATGAGAGCGATTATGATGTATTTGCCGAGCAGTATGAAGTATATGTGCAGAGTAAAGATGTGATAAATCGTGCGCGCGATTATAATAAAGCCCTGCGCGCTAAAGGACTTCTTTATAGTAAAAAGCACAATAAAAATGCGCAAAATGTTTTTTTAAAAAGCATTCCTGTATCATCTTTTGCGCCACCTGCTTTGCCACAAGATGATTTTAGCCAAAGCAGCCCAAAGGAGGATTTTGAAAATCTAGTGATGTTTAGGGCTTTAGAGAAGCTTACAGACAAAAATGAGCAAGAAAAGTGGGAGATTATAGAAGCATGCGGGGAGCAGTGGCAGCAGGCGTATGTAGAGATTTTAAACGGAGAGAGTGTGAGGGAATATTTTAACGCCCTAAGCCCTGCAGAATATGTCCAAATGGGTATTTTTAAGGACTTTCATTTTGAAAAAATGCTGTGGGTGATAGAAAAATATGATAAATTTGAGGGCATTTATTATCAAGATGAGATAAGGTATGTAAATAGGGCGCATTTTTCTTACGCGACTAAAAGTTTTAATGATTTTAGCGCGTTTTTTATGTATTTTTTGAGCTTTTACATACGCAAAGTGCCACAAATGCAGGGCGCTAGCCAAACAGGAGCTATGCTTTATATGCATTATCAGACTTTAGGAAAATATATCACTTTTATAAGCCAAAGCGGGCAAGTTGCTTTCACTACTCCCCATTTACACGGACATGAGAGCGCGGGACAAAGGGCATTTTTGCTCACCTTGCAAAAAGTGCGTGATACACTTGCTTTTTGCAAAACTAAGGGGTTAGAGAGCTATATTAAAAATGCTGCGTTAGTTTTGAACTAGCGTGCCGTCACGCGGCAGGATTTCGCGTGGCAGGCTCACTTTTAGTTTTCACTTCTTGAGATTTGCTAATTTCTTTAAACTTTTCATCGCAAAAAGAAAAGGGGTTTATCCCCTCCCCGCTCCCCTTAGCCCCGAAAAGATAAAAGCGCCGCTTTTTCTTTTCGGCAATCAAGGGGAGAGCCGCGCTGTTTCTGCTTCTAGCCAAAACACGGCGCGCGGACACTGCTGCCGCGCTTTTATCCGTGTTTTGGCACCACGAAGCAGGCGCGAAAGCAAATGCGCGCGGTAGGATTTTTACTAAAGAAACTTCGTTTTGAGCTATTTTTGGGGCTGTGCAGGGCGTGAGTGAGGGAGTTTGCTAAACGCAAATGACCGAAACGAGCGACCAAACTCGCCAAAAATAGCCAAAAAGCCAACGCGAAAACCTTAAAAAATAAGTTGATAGATGCGTAAGCAGCTATAACTTTATACTTTAGGCGCACAAATGGGCTTTGCTCATTTGTGCAAGATGCGCGCGGCAAGCTTGCACGCGGCAAGATTTTTGAGATAAAAACGGGGCTTTGGAGCAAAGTGTGAAGGGAGTTTATTAAACATAAATGACCGAACACTTTGCGAACACATCGCCGTTTTTAGCCAAAAAGCGCTTAAAAATAAGCGCGCAGGCAAGTGCTATTCCCATACAGCAGTGCATACTCCACCTCCTCAAAATGCGCAGGCACAATAAAATAGCAGCCCTTATGCGCATTTATCTCAAAAATCTCACAAAAGTCCTTTATGGCTTGTTTATGGCAGGTTTTGGGCTTAAATTTACCCTTTTGGCAGTAGTAATCAAGCTCTTTTATGTCAATATGCCTTAAATCATAGTATTTCTTGCACTCACTTAATTTTATTTCTCCCTCACCCGCGTAAATATAATAATGCTGCGCGCGTGAATCCACCAAATATTCTCTTGGCTTAAAAATAGGTAAGCGCGCGCTTTTATCTTTGCTCACGCTAAAAGTGGCAATCACGCGCGAGTAGGCATCTAAAAGTGTGAAATCTACATCTAGCCCTAAATCATTTCTAACTGCACGCATCAATAACGCTCCGTAGGCAAAGGCTGCTCTATAGTTTTTGGTGCGCCTTGCGTTTGCTTTTGTGGCACATTTTGCGGTATATTTGGCGCAAGCGCTGGACTTTGTATATTTGTCGCTTGTGTGTTTTGTGTATTTTGCACAGGCGCGCTTAAAGTGTTACTTTGCGCCGTATTTGTCGCCGATGGTGGATTTTGCGGCGTAGCAGCATTTGCAGAGAGCGCCTCAAAGCTCTTACCAAGCGCGTTTATCCCCTCTTGTTGGTTATTAAGCGTGCTTGTGTATTTCTCGCGCTCCCACTTGTTTTGCGCTTGCTGCTCCGCTAGAGACTGCTCGGCAAGCTTTATTTGCTTTTTGCCTAGCTTATTTGAAGCCCACGCGTTATATATTCCCACGCCTGCATTAAGTAAATCCGCTCCCGCGCTCACACCGCTTGCGCTTAAAGCACTTATCATTTTAACTCCTTTTTAATTGATATGCGCTTTTAATAGCGCAGATATAGCAAAAATGCTCTTTTCATTAGGATTATCACCATCAAGGCTTTGTAATTCTTGCCTTAAGCGCTTTAGCTTTGTAATCTCACGATTATGCACATCACTCATTTGCGCATCACCGCCTACACTCGCGTAAGTATCGCGCTCCAAAGCCATATCGCTTAAAATTTTATCTAGCGAAGTTATGGTGTTGGCGATAAATTGCTTGCCGCTATCAAATGTTTTTAGCCCCTCTCTAGCGCGCTCTAAGCCTTTATCGGTTACCTCTCTGCCATTATCACCTGAATATCTACCAGAAAGCACGCCTGCGTAAGTGTTTTCATAATCGCGCTTGTTTGATAAAAAATACTCTAAATTATCGCCCATTTTTATCGCGCCGCCTGTGGCTTTATTAATCATCTCTGCCACACCTCTTTGGTATTTGCCCTTTTTAAAGCTTAGCATACCCAAAAGAGCGCGAGAGAGGTTATATGCGCTTTTATTAGCGGCTATAAAATTCCTATTTGTGCGGCTTAAATCTGTGTTTCTAGTCTTATTATCTAACTTCATATCGATTTTTTGATGCACAAAAGAGACATTTAGTCCTAAACTCTTAGCTACCCACGCATCATAAAGGCTTAGCTTTTGTTTAGAATCAAAATAATGCACGCCTGTGTTTCTAAACTTCTTATACCCTCCACCTTCTTGCGTATCTGCGCCATAGGCAAGTGGAGTTTGTGGCAAATCTTGCAGCTGCTGCTGCTCTTCTGGGTTATTTAGCGCGTAGCTTACATCTTTAGAATTCGTTTCCACCGCGCTTGAGAAATCACTCGCCGCATCATCATACGCATCATCTTTTTCTTTTTGTTCTAGCTCGCCCGCTCTTTCTGCTTCTATTTGCTCTATTTGCGCGCTAGAAGTGTTATTAAGTGCATCTATAGTCTCATCATATCGTTTATCTAGCATAGCTTGACCTGCGGCTATAGATTCTGGTGTTGTTTTATATTGATATACGCTCATCGCTCGCCCTTTGTCATATTGGTTTTTATCCACTCTGTGGGCTTTGCGCTCACTTTTAGAGTGATATTATCAGCTATCCACTCGCCTTTGGCGTTTTTTGCTTGGAAAATGATGGGAAAATCCCCATCTTTTTCGCTTCTAAAAACTAAAAACTTACTTTTTACCACCTCTGCGCCATTAATAAACTCGCATTCATTATCGCCAAAGATACTCACCCCCAAAAGCGTAACCGCCTCTCCCACCGACAAAGAAGTCTTAGGCGCGATGATAGCCACTTGTTTATTGCCAAAAATATCGCCCTTTAGCTTTAAAGTCTTATCAAGCAAATCTTGCAATGCTTCATCAAAATCCGTGTTTAAGGGCGTGGTATTAATCTTTTCAATCTCGCCTAAAACTTTAGTAGAAATATGCTCTAGCGTGCTGCCTGCGTTAAGATTAGCAGAATTATTCGCAATAGCATTCATAGCGACATTAAAATACTGCACCAGTGCGTTTGATTTATTAATGCTTGCATTATCTACTACGCTTCTTTTTATGGATTCTGCTTGTATGGCTGCGGCTATGGCTTCGCTATTTAGCTTTGTGTTCTCCATTCTTTGGCGCGAGATGCTCATTTCTAACTCTTGGCGCGTTTTTTCTTGCTCTAGGGCGATTTGCTGCTTTTTATAATCAAGCTCTTGCAAGGAAAGTGCTGTTTGTGTAGCTACTTGCGCGAGTTGGACTTGGATTTGTGCTAAATCGCTAGCACTAAAGTTATATTCGCGCACTTGGCGCAAAAATCCGCTGCTAAAAAGTGCGTCCTCAATACTTTGCAAACGCTTTAAGAATTCTCTATCGTTCATTATTTCACAACCAAAATATTATGTTTCTTGCCTTGAATAGGTGGCTTAGGCTTAGGCTTAGGCTTATGCAATCTTTCAAAAATTTCTTGTGCAATATCGCTTAAAAGCTTCTCAGTGCTTAAAAATTTCATGCTTTGCAAATACAGGGCAAACTCATAGCGCTCTTTAATCAAATCATTTTGTGCTAGAGCCTCTTTAAAGATGCTTTTGGCTTGCTGCGCTTGAATGTGTTTGATACTCTCACTTAAAGCTTCTTGTTTTTCTATAAAATTTATTAAATGCGCCACTATGGCGCTCTCAAGCTCTTTTTTTAGCTCTTTTGAAAGTGTATCAAAGCTATTTGCACTTAAAATATGCGCACTTAGCGCTTTTAAATCCACTTTTAGCTTATCTAGCGGTATTTGCGCGCTTAAATCTAGCGTTTTTAGCTCTTCTTTAAAATCAAAACGCGCTAAAATATCTTTTTTAAAAGTCTTATCGGTAGTAATTTGCTCACTTATTTCATCTTTTAGCTCTTTTTTTGCATCTTGGGCAATGCTGGTTTCTAATTTTGTCTTTAGCGCGCTAATTTCTTTTGCAAAATGGCTCTTTAGCGTGTTTTTTATATCCGTATCAAGTGTGTTTTTTGCCTGCTCTAGCTGCGTTTTTTGGTTTTTAGCTAGCTCTGCTTCTAGGGTTTTATTTTGCGCGATAAGATTTGTGCTAAGCTCTTTATACAAAGTATCGCGGCTTTGGGTGATGCTAGATTTTAAAGTTTGTGCTAGGGTGTTAAATTTTGTCTCATACGCTTTAAAATGCTCATTTTGCGCGCTCTCTTGGAGCGCTTTTAATTCTGCAAGCAACGCATCAATTTCTTTTATTTTTTCAACAATGAGCATATAAATCCTTTTTTCTTTTACTCGCGCGGCTTTGCAAGCAAGCTTGCCGCGTGACTATTCTTTACTTGACACAAGCCCAATTACTGCAAAATCCTGCCCGCTAAAAGGTGTGAGCGAGCCGCTTTCAAACGCATCAAAGCGTCCTTTTGCAATAGCTAGCAATCTATCTGCGCCGATAGTGGTTTTACGCCCTGCATCTTGCTTATCATCGATATAAAACACAGGTTTTTCTCCACCTACCATAACTACAGCATTTGAGCCTATAAGCGCGCCAAAGCTTAGAGGCTGCGCATCAGCATAATAGCTAGGTGGTGTTACCTTGCTAAAGTTTTGCGGATTAATATGCGCTTTATATTCCTCATCGCTTATATCAGTGTTTAGCATACCTACTTGCATAGAAGTCCATACATTCATATCTAGCACCACGCAGCCATCTATAAAGCCCAAAAGTCCGCTAAAGAGTCGATTTTTATCGCCTCTATCGCCTGCATACTTTTGCATCTCAATCCATTCTTTATCGCTTCTTAGCTGGTCTGCTTGGAAAGAATCTAATAAAACAATATAAGAATTATGAATGATAGAGATGTTGCCTTCGCTTATCACATCGCTTTTTATGGGTTTTAGCGGGAAAGATTCTTTATTTTTGAAATTCACGCCCGCGCGCGCCATAAAAATAGCGCGGCGAATCATCTTAACATTCATCACATCGCCCGCTACGATTTTTTTAGTGGCGCTTTGCACATTTCTTTCATTTGTAGTATCTTTATAGCCATTTGTGCTATCTGCCACTACGACATTAGTAAAGTCATTTGTGATGGCTGCGACAATATTTTTATCGCGTCTATCTTGTATCCACTCGCCTAAACTATCTGTAGCCTCGCGCACAAAGTCAATATGCTGCATTTTGCTATATTGTTTGATAGGAGAGCGCAAAGAATTGCCAACTACTCGCGGATACACCGTTTGAGAGAGGATTTCAAGTTGGTCATAGTTAGTCTCAAAGTCCGCATTTCCCTCTACGCCTGTGCCTGTGAGCTTAGCTTTTAGTCTTGGTCGAAATGGCTGCTCTTGCTCTACTTCAAACACACGCACGCCTCTATCTCCACCTTTACCTACAAAGCTTGCAAATGGGCTTTTAATCCATGATAAGCGCTCAATCTCAGTAGCGATTTTCACGCTAATATTTGGGTCGCTTTGGAGTCCTTCTAAAGAAATTGTATTCCATTGTAATGCTTGTGCCATTGTTTGTCCTTTCTATTTTAATATCGTGTTGTGGGGAGCTCTTGCTCACTAGAATCTGTAATATCCGCGCCTACACCGCTCACCTGCTGCGGTAAATCCTCTTTTGGCTGCTCTTTGTCCTCTTTAGGGTTTTGGCTGCCTTGCTTTAATGCTAGCAGTGCTTCAAAAAACTCATCTGGGGGCAGAGTCTGCATCTCTGCTTGAATGTCTTTAGGCAGTTGCAAATAAAACTCCATAAGCTCGTTTATATCCGCTTCAGGGTGTTTTTGCATAAAAGCATCTTGTGCGGCTTGCATATCCTGCATTTGTGTATCAAAGGCGATTTCTCCCTCTAATTCTTGTGCCTGCGCCTGTTTATCACCTATTTGCGTTTGCAAAAATTGATTTTGCAGGCTTAGAATTTTTTTGAAAAACTCCTCTCTATCTTCAAAAAAGAGATTTTCTAGCTCGGGGTCTTTATCAACTTCCTTTGAAGCAAGGCGAGCAAAATCTTGCTCAATGCTTTGCGCATTTTGCTCAATTTCTGCCTGCAAGGCTTTGAGTTGCTCTTGCTTCTCATTTTGTGGCATTTGTGGATTGCTCATTATAGCCCTCCGTATTCCATAAGTATGGTGCTAGGATAGAAATATTGGCATCTTACTTTAAATTTGCCCTTTTGCGCTGTGCCTGTGATTTGTGCTTTTAACACTTCTGCCTTTGAGAGTGTAAGCGCGACATTACAAACATTTACGCCCGCAATGCTTAAATCAACATCATCAGCTAAAACGCTCCTTTGCCCCTCAAAGCCTAAATCAAGTTTCACTCCAGCATCGCTTACCTCTAAGACTTCCACGCTTAAAGAAATAAGCTCAGCCAAAGCGGGGAGAATGATTAAATCCTCTTTAAAGTCGCTCAAATCCACTTCGCTTATCGCTAAATGCGTTACATTATGCACTATTTGACCTGCCATAATTTGCTCCTTTTAAAATTTTTGTTATTGTTAGAAACAAAACAAAAAAATAAAAGGGGTAAAAATATAAATTTATGCTAGAATCTAACCTAAAAAAGCGGAGTGATAGAGCTATGGCGCAAGAGCGAATTGAGCAGAGCAAAGCCGATATTATCAAATGGTGTATCACTTCGCAAGTGGCGGTGGGGGGAATGATTGTAGCACTAGTGAAGTTACTATAAAATGATAGAATTACTAAAGAATATTGGGCTTGGCTTTTTGTCAATGGCTCTTTTGCGCTTTTGAATTTTGATTTTAGAGCGCAGAGCTTTGTTATCACAGCTTTTTCCCTTGCTTTAATGGCTGGGTGCATTATCTTGCAAAATAGGAGTAGAGATGAATGAATTTTTCTTAAATTTTTTTGCCATAGTGAGCGGCGTTTTGTGCCTGTATGTGTGCTATTTGCTCTATAAACAAGATAAAGAGCTAAAAAAGAAGCATTAAGCTTTCTTTTTCGCAAGAATCACGCGGCAAATTTGCGCGCGGCAGTCTTAGGGATAAATTTATGAAAGAGCGCGTAAAGCTTGCTTTTGCTATGCAAAAAGGCGCGGTGGGATTTTTGATAAAATTTTAGATTTGCGATGAGAAATCGTAGTTTGCAAAAGCGAGGGATTTGCTAAACGCAAATGACCGCACACTTTGCGAAGCCGTTTTTAACGAAGTTTCTTTGAGACAAAGAGACAACGCGGCATTGTAAGATGCGCACGGTAGGATTTTACGATGATTTTGAATGTTGTGCAGCGCGTAAGCGAGGGAGTTTATTGAGATATAAATGACCGAAGCGCGCGCGCAAACTCATTCAAAAGCGCGTAAAAGCCAACGCGCGCTTAAAATTTAGCGCAAAGGCGACTTTTAAGTGCCTTAATCTCATCTTGCGCGCTTAGAATCTGCGCAATATCTTTACGCGCCTTTGCCTGTGCGAGCGCGCGCTCAAAGTAGCGCAAATGCAGGTTATAAATGGCAAATTCAAAATTATAGCCCGCCTTTTGCTCCAAAAACGCATATTTTTGCAAGCTACCTAAGGTTTTATCCTGCAAATACTGCGCTACTGGCGCTTGAATGTCTTGCGGGAGCGATTTTAATAGCAAAATATTTTTAGCGATGTAGTAATTATCCTCATCTTGCACAAGCGCGCATAAAAATGCCTCCATTTGCCCTAAATGTGTCGTATTTTTGACTTTTTGGCTTAAAAAATACTCGCGCGGCACGCCTGTGTGCGCGCAAACCTCACTCACTAAATAATCTTTTTGATAAAAGTTCTGCTCTTTTATAATCATATCTTTTAGCGTGTTTAAAAAGCTGTCTTTTTGCGCAGGGCTTGCGCATTTCTCAAGGTTTTTGTGAATAAAAAAGCCAAGCAGTGAGTGAAAAATAAAACGCGGCTTTTGCCTTAGCTCTAGCACTTCGCCTAAATCTTTCACACGCGTGCCTTTGGCGTTTAGATTTTCTATCACACAAACACGCGCATCATAAATATGATTTTTTAATAACACCGCGCACGCGCGCAAATTTGCCTCCTGCCCGCTAGAATCACTATCAAAAAGGAAAGTAATTTGCGCATTTAATGCTAAAAGCGCGCTTAAAAATTTATCATTAAACGCCGTGCCACCAGTGGCTACGCAGTTTTTTATCCCTAACAAATTTGCCGCAATCGCATCAAAATATCCCTCCACCACTAGCACTTTGCCCATTTTGCTAATCTCTTGCTTGGCGCGTGAAAAATTGTAGAGATTGAGCGATTTTTGGTATAAAAAACTCTCTTTTGAGTTGAGATATTTAGGGCTTTTGAGAAAGTTTGCATAAGGGTGAGTGCGCCCGACAAAGCCGATAGCTTGGTGATTGCGGTTAAAAAGTGTGATGATAATTCTATTTTTAAAAGGCGTTTTGGCTTTTAGGCTATTTTGGCTTAAGTTTTTAGTGTTAACTTCTTTAAACTTTTCATCGCAAAAAGAAAAGGGGTTTATCCCCTCCCCGCTCCCCTTAGCCCCGAAAAGATAAAAGCGCCGCTTTTTCTTTTCGGCAATCAAGGGGAGAGCCGCGCTGTTTCTGCTTCTAGCCAAAACACGGCGCGCGGACACTGCTGCCGCGCTTTTATCCGTGTTTTGGCACCACGAAGCAGGCGCGAAAGGCAGTGGCGCGAATTCTATTATATTTTGCGCGGGATTTTGTGCTTTATGCGCGGATTTATCTGTATTTTGTGCGCTTAAGAGTTCATTTTGTGCAAAACTTGTTATAAGTCCGATTTCTTGCGCCTGTGCGGGGGAGAAAAAGTGCAAAATATCCTCCACACCCTCGCAAAAGCCGATATTATACGCCGCGCAAGTTTGCATATTAAAACCTCGATTTAATAAATAATTTTGAATATCTTTGCGCTTTTGTAAATTTGCATAAAAGCGTGCGCTTAAATCCTTGCATTTTTGGCTAAAGTCCTTAAATTTGCTGCTTGCGTGCTTGCTTGTTTGGTTTAGAGGGCTTTGGAGGTTAAAAATATCGCACAGCTCCTGCACAGCCTCTTTAAAATCTATCTTTTTATACATCTGCACGAATTTTATCGCATCGCCGCTCTCCCCGCAGCCAAAGCAGTGATACATTTGCTTGAATTCACTCACGCAGAAACTATCGCTTTTCTCACTATGAAAAGGGCAGGAGGCGAAGTGATTTATGCCTTTTTTGCGCAGCGGGATAAAATACTGCACGACATCGATGATGTTAAGTTTTGCTTTAAAATGTTCCATTTGATTTACCCCCAATAAAAAACTCACAATACGCCCTTAATTGCGCCTTATTTAATGTAGAGTTAGCCACTTCCACCACTTTATCCTCCATATATTCCGCAAAACCCTCGATATTTTCACCATTTAAGCTTAAAAAGTGCATTCCCATATAAATAGCAGTGCGTTTATTGCCATCACAAAATGGGTGAAATTTAATGCACGCAAACATCAAATGCGCGAGTTTGTCACTCATTTGCGGATAAAATGCATCATTTTTTACATGCTCAAGCGCGCTTTGCAATAACCCTATGCCCTCTTTATGAAAACCGCTCAAGCCTCCAATTTTTTCTATTATATCATCATGAATAATCAAGGCTTGTGCTAAGCTTATGTATTTCATTTGTCTTTTAGTCTTTGAAATACAGCCAAAACTTGAGGTTTTTTAAGCTCTTTTTCACAAATGTTTCTTGCCTTTTTAAAATCGCTAGTGAGTGCTGTGCTGGACTTTTTAGGCTTTTGCTTTGTTTTTTTCATAATCTCTCCTTTTTTATCATATCCGCGCCAAGAAGCTTGCCGCGCGCCCAATTTCTACGCGAAATTCTAACTAAAAGAGCTTAGCAGCTTATTAATATCCTCCAAACTAATCTTCTCCGCATCGCTCTCCACTTCGCGGCTTAGATTTTCAAAGCGGCGCAAAGTGGGGTTAAAGCGCACTTTTTCTTTGTAGTGCTTGCCTGTTTGCTTGTTTTTTTTCAAAATCAAAACGCGCTCTTCTTCATTAAACTCTCTCATCTCACTTTTTGCCGCGCTATGCTCTAAGCGCAAGATGATGCTTGCCTCATGCCCGCCTTTTTTGCTGCCCATAGGATTATCTCTATCGCCCTTGCTTGTTTGCACGATTAAAAACACCAAAATCCCTAGAGAATGGCAAAGTCGCGCAAGGCTAGAGAATTTCAAACTCTCCTCCTCCTCCATATTGCGCCCATTTGGCGAAGAAATGCGCATTTGCGAATCGATTAAAAACACTTTCACGCCCTGCCGATAGAGATTTTTAATATTTTGCAAGATGCTGCTTAACTCATAGCCATCATTTAAAATTATCATATTTTCAAAGTTAAAGCGCTTAGCATCTTTGTCTTTTAGATACTGCTCGATAGTGAATTCAAAGCAGAAAAAGCCCACTTTGCGGCTTTTTGCCATATATTCTAAGATTTGCACGCCAAGTGTTGTCTTCCCCGCTTCAGGCTCGCCGCTTATAAGTATGAGCTGCGCGCCCTCAAATCCCCCCTCAAATACAGAATCTAAAAACGCAATGCCGCTTTTAAACTTCTCCACCGCGCCTTTTTGCGCATAAAAATGCAGCCACTCATTCATATTTTTATACGCGAGCATATCTTTGTCCGAGCTTATGAGCAAATCTATGTCTAAAAGCTCTTTATTATCGCTAGCTAGCAGTAGTTTATGCGCGATTTCACGCTGCAGGGCAAGCTTGTGAGCTTTGATAAAACTCTCTTTTAAGCTTAAAAAATTCGCATTTGGCGCGCTACTTAGCAGCTCGATATAAAATTCATCGCTTCTTTGCGCCACACTTAGGCTCTCTACAAAGCTATTTATGGACAAAGCGCCCTTATCTTGCAATGTGTTAATAAGATTTAAGCACTCTAAGCCTTTTTTGCTAAAGCATTTGAGGCTCACCTCACTCAAAAACTCCCCGATGAAGTGCGGGTAATGCACCATTGAATGTAATATTTCACGCTCTAACATTTTTGCTTTTGCGTTGGCTTTTTGGCTCTTTTTTAGCGAGCTTAGTCGCTCGTTTCGGTCATTTATGTTTAATAAACTCCCTCACTCACTCCTTACGCAGCCCTAAAAATAGCTCAAAAATCCTGCCGCACGATAATCGTTTGGCTCGCAACCTCCTTTCATAGGATTCGCGCCTGCTTCGTGGTGCGAAAAGAAAAAAATAAACATATGCTGCTCCTTTATTAAAATTTTAAACCTAAAGACCTTTTTGCGCGCGTAGAATCTGTGATTTATCGCGTAAAGCTAAAATTTATCAAGAGGGCGCGAGCTTTATTCTAGCCACTGAATATCATGCTCTAAAAGCAGCTTTTTATAAAAAAACTGCTCTAAAATGTAGCCCTCCTCGTAGGCACTTAAATTTTTTGCGCCTACAATTTGCGCGCGTGCGGCTTTTATTTGCGCTTTTTTTAAGAGTAATTTACGCAAAATCGCGCACACATCGACAAATGTGATTTTTTTAGCGCTAAATGTGCATAAATCAAACAAAAGCTCCTCACACAGCTCGCTTTGTGCGTGTGCGATAAACTTAAGCAAAAGCTTTAATTCATACTCGCTTAACGCTACACGCGTGCTTTTTAGAAACAAAGCAAAATCGCTTTTGACTTCGTTTTTTGTTGTTTCCATTTTTTCTCCTTTTAAGAAATCTCTCACTTTTAGCTAAAAAACTTTCAAGGCTCGAATTTTTTTCGCAAGGGGGAAGCGTTTGTTGGCGCGCCCACGCGATAAAATTTTAGATTTGCGATGAGAAATCGCAGCTTTCAAGCGCAAAACGAGGGAGTTTATTAAACATAAATGACCGAAGTTGCGCGCGTAGAATCTGCGATTTATCGCGTAAAGCTAAAATTTGTTGTGTTCATTTAGCTTCGCATACACAAACAAATCCACCCTAGAAAGCCATTTCATATACTGCTCTAGCTCTGTAATCAAAAAGCGATTCTTCGAGCTTTGGCGCGCATATTTTTTTAGCCTTTGATGATTTATTTGCCTTAGGCGAAACTTTTTTCTTACTCTTGCTTGTGTAGTGTGCGGCTTTCTCATATCCTTTCTCCTTTGCATACAAAACGCGCTCTATCACGCAACTTTTGCTGATTCCAAAGTATTGACTTAAAAACTTAATATCCTCCCATGTTTGTTGGGGGAGGTAAAAAGTGCCTGTTTGTTCTTTTAAAATCATTTCTTTTGCTTGTCTTTTGGGCTAAAATCGCAGATGCTGCAAACTCGGCTCGGTCATTTGCGTTTAGCAAACTCCCTTCGCCTCGTTTTTGCAAACCACGATTTTATCTCCAAAATACGGCGCAAGCACTAAGCTTTGCGCGTTTAAGCTCCTCCTTTCATAGGATTCCGCGGCGCGGCTCTCCCCAAGATTTTCGAAAAAGCGGCGGCTTTTTCGGGGTTAAGGGGTGCGTGGTATATCTGCGCACGGGAGGGGATAAACCCCTTTTGCGAAAAGAAAAAAATAAACATATGCTGCTCCTTTAAAATTAAACATATTTTGCGCGATACATCGCCGTTTTTAGCTAAAACGAAGTTTCTCATACCAAAAAGCCAACGCGCTTATAAGCTTTGTAAAAAGCTATCGATGATACTCTCTTTCCTCTCCCTATCCTGCACCCACTGCGGCTTTTGCTCCGCATTTGCTGCTTGATTTTGCGCTAAGTTTTGCGCGCTATTTTGCCCTTTTGCGCCTACATTTGGCGTATTTTTATTAAAATACTTCGCAAATGGCGCATTTGGCGCATCTTTTGGCACAAAAAGCCCGCTCCAGCCTTTTAAAATGCTCTGCTCCACCACCGCTTGCAAATCCGCGCCGCTTTTTACAATCTCAACAGCCTTTTTGATGATAAGCTCTTTAGTGAGCGGCGTGATTTTGCCTTTTTGCGCGCGGTAGGTGAGAAACTGCCTTAAAGCGGCTTTATGCTCGTCATTAAGCGCCTTTAAGCTATCAAAATCAAAATGAGTGCGTGCAGATTTTAAGTTTTTACCTGCTTGAAAAGCTAAAATGAGCAATTTATTTGCATGCGCGAGCGTATATATATTTTTATTCTTGTTTATATTATTTATAATCTTATTATGACGACAAATCTCCACAGGTGGATTTTTGTCGTCTGGCTGAAATATCGCTTCTGGCGCATCTTTTGGGCTTTTTTTAGCCTCATTCCCACAGCTATGGGCAAAAGACACACTTTTGGACACACTTTTTTGCTTATTTCTTGCCACATCTTCTAAGTCCTCTTTAGCAAGATTATGCATACTTGTATCCATTAATCGCTCAATTTGCCAATCTTCTACGCTCTCTAGCTCGCAGTCCTCACTCATCTCAAAAACATACAAGCTTTCCCCGCTAAAGCAGCCGTTTTTATCTCTTAGGCGCGTTTTTTGCAAGATGTTTTCTGCAATAAGCTCTTTTATGCAGCGCTGCACGCTCCTTAAGCTCATATCAAGCTTTTGGGCAACAACCTCTAAATGCACATTAAAACTCTCTGGCAATGAAAGTATGTAAATCAAGCAAAGCCGCGCATTTACGCTTAGCTTTGTGTTACAGATGATTTCATTGCTAATTTTGGTGTAGTTTTTTACTGGTTTTGATGATAAAATCATATTCTCTCCTTGTTTAGTTTTTAAAGTTTTTACGCCTTGTGTTGCGCTTTCGCGCGGAAGTATCTTTGAGATAAAAACGGGGCTTGTGAGCTCAAAAATCCCTCACAATATCTACAAATTTGTAGTTAAACCCATTCTTATACGCCTCCTCAAATCCCGCGCGCAAATAAATTGCACCTTTGCTTATGAAATAGAATCTAGGGTCATAGCTAGCATTCATTCCCTTTATCGCGCCATTTGGTAGCACTTTTTGCGATTTTTGCCCTTTGCGCGGCAGGATTTTGGCGCTAAAAGCCAACGCGATAGCCCTCATTCGCACACCTCCCAATCATTCTCAAATAAATACTCTATCTTTATCGTGCGCACGCGTTCACGCCCTTTTATGAATTGCAAACTGCGCTCATAAATATGCAAGCGCGCGCCAATTTTTTTATCACCCTTACGCCTTAAGATGATATACTGACCGCGCTTCCAAGTTTTATGCTTTGCTTGGCTGTATTGCTCATATAAAAGGCTAAAAAAGCTAAAGCCCTTATCTTTGCCCTTGTTTTTTAGGCTCAAAATCTCGCGCGTTTGCTTTTGAATGCGCGCGCCTTGTCGCATATTTGCCTTTTGTGTCTCCTCTAACTCTTCGGTTAAGTTCGCATTTGCGCACTGCAGCGCCTCATTTTGCGCCTGTAAATCCTCCACCTGCGCTTTTAAGGATTCTAGCTTCCTGCGCGATTTTAGTAGTTTTCTAAACATTTGCTGCCTCCTCTTTAATTTCTATGGTGAAATGCACCACTTTCCCGCAAAATTTGCACGCACCCTTTGCCTCTATGGCTTCATCAAGCTGATACACATCGCTTTGAGCTTGCAAAGTAGCGATATTCTCGCACTCGCAATATGGGCAGAAAAACTCCACATTTACATCTTTCATATCTCACCTCCATTTAAATTAAAGTCAATAAAGCCCGCGCGCAAGCGCTCATTTGGTATAAATTTGGCATAAAATTCATAAGTTACATTCAAATTTTTATGCCCCATCATCGCTGCCACCCACAAAGGCTCTTCACCATGACTTAGCATGATGCTTGCAAAACTATGGCGCGTGTTGTAAAGCACGCGATTTTTTAGCCCACATTTATGCAGCAAAGCCTTATACAGCCCTGTAAGCTCAACCCTTGAGAGGGTAAAAAGCCTCTCGCCGCTTAAGCACTTTTGCGCGCTTAAAGCCTCTTTCACTAAAGGCAGCATGTCAATTTTGCGATTTGAGCTTTTTGTCTTTGGCGGCGTGATTTTGCCTCTATCAAAGGTTTTGTTTATGGTGATTTTGTTTTGCGCAAAGTCGCAATCGCTCTCTCGCAATGCTAAAATCTCGCCCACACGCATACCTGTGAAAAACGCCACACACAGATAGTTTTTTAGGCTGCCTTGCGCGTTTTGTATCATTAATTGCGCTTCTTTTAGACTAAAGGGCATAATCTCTCTTGCCTGTGTTTGCGCAAAGCTAAATTGCGCGCTTTTAAGCTTTGGCACATCGATATTTTGCTCTCTAGCCACATCTAGCAGGCGATTAATCATTTTTAGATATTTTTTGGGCTTTTGCTCAAAAAAGCGCTCAAAATCGCGCATAGAAATAAGCCTCACATCTTTTTTGAAAAACGCTTGCAGGTTTTTAATCTGGCTTCTATACGCCTCT
>NZ_JRPR02000014.1 GCF_000763135.2 Helicobacter jaachi
ACCAGATTCTATTTCTTTAGCTGTTTGTGCTGATTGTTCAATAGCTTTAGTATCTTGGTCTAGGTTTTTATTAGTTTGTTCTATGTTTTGGTTGATAGCACTTCCCATTTGTCCTAACTCATCTTGAGCAATTATCTTTAAAGGTTGTGGAGGAGTATTTGTTTTATGATTAAGATAATTAAAGAATTCAAAGAGGGTGTGGGAGATGTGTTGGAGGCGCATTACAAGCGTGCGATTAATAAAAATTGAGATAATAAGCACAATAACAATAAAAGTAACAAGTATAGAGATAACTATAGTCGTGCTAATCTCCTGCAATGGCGCATATACAGAATCTTGCGGAGCAGAAACTAGCACACTCCAAAATGTCCCTGTATTTCGCCACACTTCAAATGTAGAAACACCACCAATTGCCTCTTGTCCATATCGATTTTCATACTGAAAAATCCCGCTTTGGTGGTTATCTTGCGCATCAATGATTTGTTTGACTGAAGCGCTTTGATTAACATCTGCAATTTTCTTACCAAAATGCTCCATATTATCACTTGCCGCATACACGCCGCCCGGAGATAAAATAGAAATAAAATCATCTTTAAATACGCTATTTTGCTTATTTAGCACTATACCATTTGCAATCGCATCAAGGTTAATAGAAAGCCCAACCATACCCACAAGCTTATCGCCATTAAGCAGTGGCACGACTGCATTCACTGCGTGGAATATCTCGCCTTCAAGCGTTACTTCAAAAGGCACGCCAAATATCGAACGCTTCTCATCAAGCGCTTTTTTCGCCGCTGGGAAATCAAGCACAACCGCATCTGGCTTGACTTTGCGCACACCGCCTACACGAGATGGCTCATCATCACGATATAGCCTTAAGTAGCCACTTCTACCATTTTTGGTAAAAAGCTCATCTGGCTTGCCGCCCTCAAGCTCAAACATATAAACAAAAGCATATTTTGCCCAATTAGATGTATCAAGCAAGCTAAAGAGGCTGCCATCAATAGCTTTGCTCTCTATAGCAACGCCTGCTTGCAAAAAATTACTAATCACGCCCTGTGTATTCTCCAAAAGCGCAAAGCTCTCATCAAAAATAGGCGCGATATTATTCGCATGCCGCTCAGCAGCATTATAAAGCAGTGATTTTGCCTCTTTATCAAGCACGGCACGCGTTTGAGCAATAACCACAAATGCCATAATAGCGATACATACAAGCACAACAATGGCGATGACAAGATTCATTTTTGTGCCAAATTTTAATCTCCTAAAAAAGCTCAACATAGCAAAAACCTCCAAAAAGTAGTAAAAATGAGGCAATTATTCCTTAATTATTTACAAAATAATATAATTTTCCTGCAATTTGTAAAATATTATGTTGAGAGTTGTTACTAAAATATACAAAAATATATAGAGTCGCATATAATGCTTAAAAATAAGAAAAATATATGAAATATTGCTTTTATCTTAGGTATTTGTTTGCCTAATTGGCTTATTAAGATGAGTGGTAAAAAGTGGGATTAAAGTGATGTGCAAAAGTAGTAAGAGTTAAAAGCCCCCAAAGCCCTAAAGGCTTTGCAGGATAAGATTGTTAAGCTCTGCGCCAAAGGCTTTTGCATTTTTAAGACTATCGCCCTCTAGCACCACCGCTGCGCCAAATAGTAAAAGTGCAGATTGAGCGATTTTCTCACTGCTTGCATTTTTGAGCTTTGTAAAAATTTCGTGATTAATATTAAGCTCAAGTGTAGGCTTAGATTCTGGTAATTGCTGCCCCATTTGCGCCATAAGATTTGCCATCATAGGATTTGCGTCCTCTTTAATAAGCGCTATGGGAGCTTCGCCAAGAGTGGAGAGCTTCACATCGGCAATCTGCTCTCCCAAAGCCTCCTTAAAGCCCTTGATAATAGGCTCAAAGGCTTTTTGCGTCTTTTTATCCACAGCCTCTTCACCTAGCTCCTCTAAAGCCTCTTTTGAGTTAATACTCCTTAGCGGCACTTTATCATACTCACCAACCATAGGCATAACCACAGAATCAATCTCATCGCTCAAAAGCAGCACATCAAAGCCCTTTTGCGCAAATTTTTCAAGCAATGGCGTATTTCTAAGCGCATCTTTATTCTCACCAAGAATATAATAAATGCTCTTTTGCTCACTACTCATCGCCTCCTTATAAGCCTTGAGTGAAATATGCTCACTCTTAAAGCTATCAAAACGCAATAACTCTAAAATTTTCTCCTTATTTTCATAATCGCTATACAAGCCCTCTTTAAGCACTTTGCCAAATTGCTCATAAAACGCCTTATAATCTGCTTCCTTTTTGGCAATATTGCCAATTTCGCTTAGAATCTTCTTTGTGGAGGCAGATTTGATATTGGCTAAAATCTTATTTTGCTGCAAAATCTCACGACTCACATTAAGAGGTAAATCCTCGCTATCAATCACCCCGCGGATAAAGCGCAAATAAGGCGGCAAAAGCTCCTTATCATCATCGGTGATAAATACACGCTTGACATAGAGCTTTACACCCGATTGATAATCCACGCGGAACAAATCAAAAGGCGCTTTGCTTGGGATAAAAAAGAGCGTAGTATATTCTAAATTACCCTCCACTTTAGTGTGAATCCACCGCATGGGCGGATTATTATCATGCGAAAATGTGCTATAAAACTCCTTATAATCTTCATCTTTTAGCTCGCTCTTAGGGATTTTCCACAGGGCTTTAGCGGTATTAATCTGCTCTTGCTTTTGCTCTTTTTTCTCCTTTTTGTCCTCGCCCTCGCCCTCAAAGCTAGATTCTGTATAATGCAAATAAATAGGGAATGCAATGTGTTGTGAATACTTATGAATGATATTTTCAATCTCCCAGCGTGAGGCGAAATGCGCATCTTCATCGCGCAAATAAAGCGTAATTTGCGTGCCTTGCGTATCTTTCACACATTCGCCAATCTCATATTCTCCCTTGCCCTCACTCACCCACGCATGGGCTTTCTCTTCACCGGCTTTCTTGCTTTGCACCACCACACGATGCGCCACCATAAACGCAGAGTAAAAGCCCACGCCAAATTGCCCAATAAGCGCAGAATCTTTTTTCTTATCCCCGCTAAGTTGCGCCAGAAAGCTCTTTGTGCCAGATTTTGCGATAACGCCTAAATGCTCTTTCATATCATTTTCACTCATACCGATGCCATTATCCTCTATGGTGAGCGTTTTTTTTGCCTCATCAAAGGAAATATCAATACGCGGCGTAAAAGCAAGATTTTTTAATTTATCATCTGTAAGCGTGAGGTATGAGAGCTTATCAAGCGCGTCAGAGGCGTTACTTACAAGCTCACGCAAAAAAATCTCCTTATTAGAATACAAAGAATGTATCATTAAATCTAAAAGCTGTGTGATTTCGGTTTGGAATTGATGTTTTGTTGCCATCGTTTGCTCCTTAAATTAAAATATTTAGCAATTATAGCAGAAAATGTTAAATTTTGTATAAAGTTGATAGTAATATTATAAACTTTAGTGAGCTAATTAATATAATATATATTTAGCCTATGATATTAAATCTACTCTAAAATTATTTTATTTGCGCCATTTGAAACCATTTTTGCACTATTTCACACGCCATTTATAGACAATAATAAGAAAAGTATGCATTCTTGTGATATTGTAAGTTTTTAAAACTAGGTAAAGATTATTTTACAATATAATGTCATATTTGATACTAATGCGCATTTATCGTTATTTATGCTAAGATATGATTGCAAATCAAAAAGGAGAAAACATGCAGCATAAAACAAATCCTTATTACTCCCCTTGCCCTGTGGAGACCACGCTCAACATCGTGGGCAATAAATGGAAGCTACTTATTATCTCAAAACTTTTAGAGGATAAGAAACGATTTGGCGAGCTTAAAAAGGAGCTAAGCGCGACTAAAAATCAAAGCATTAGCCAAAATGTCCTCACACAAAACTTACGCGAACTAGAGGAAGCCAAAATCATCAAACGCAAGGTATTTGCGCAAGTGCCGCCAAAGGTAGAATACTCCCTCACAGAACTTGGCGCGAGTTTAGAATCTGTGCTAAATAGCCTTGAGACATGGGGCGGAAACTACCAAAAAGGCTGCATATAGCTTTAATGCTTATTTTGACTAATGGCTTTCAAAAGCCGCTTTTCTAGCACTTTAGGTTTAGCTATGCTATTTTTTGCCCGCGCATTGAGTGCGTGAAAAATCTCCCTTATATTTATAGAATCTAGCCCATAATCGCGCGGATTGCGCGAAATATTTACTTGCTTAAATAGCCTTAGAATGCGCTTTTTATAAGGCTTTAATATCTCAAACGCCAAGCTTTTTTTAGGCAGAGATTCTATAATGTAGGGCAAGCTAAAGCTACACGCCAAGCCATGCGGGATATGAAATTGCATAGTCAAAGGATAGCTTATAGCGTGTGCGAGCGCAGTTTGGGTATTGCTAAAGGCAAGTCCGGCGTGTATGGAGGCAAGTGCAAGCCTTTGGCGTAAAAATCTCAAATCCTCCGCACACGATTTTGTATTACAAGACTTTGCGATGCTAGATTCTATATTTCTAGATTCTGTAAAATAAGATTTCATATCGCTAGATTTTGCGTGCTTTACGCGTTTTTTAGCCTCTTTTGTAAGCCTTTCATACAGCAAAGGCAAATATTCCAAAATCAAATCCATAGCGCGCAGCGCGTTATTTGTAGAAATGGGATTAGCATTTTTATTCCACAGCGACTCTACGCTATGAGAGAGCGCATCAAGCGCGGTATGCACGCTTAAATCTAGCGGCATATTTTGCATTAAAGATATATCATAAATCGCCACTTGACAATACAAATGCTCAAGCATTAATGAATGCTTTTTGTTGTGCTTACTCTCCCAGATAGTCGCCCATTTAGTAAGCTCACTACTCGTGCCAGCCGTTGTTGGCAGCGCATACACATTAGCTTTTTTAATGTTTTTAGCACCTTCTCCCGCACCATTTTTAAGTAAATTGTCAAACTCCCCAAAGCCTATATCAAGGCTCACAGCCTTAGCCGCATCAATCACACTTCCCCCACCAAGCGCGATAATTTGGCTAGCACCCCTACTCTGCGCCCATATATCGCCAAAAAACGCTAGTTGCGGATTTGGCGGCACGAGTATCACTTGAGTGATATTTATGTATTTTCTTAAATCCTCAATCTTTGGCGCAAAGCTCCTGCTTGTAAGCACAAGCGCGCTCTGCCCACCTAACTCATCTCTTAAAATCTGCGTAAATTCCACATCAAACTTAATACGCACAGGATTAAAATAACTAAATGCCATATGTTTCCTTTTTTAGATTCTATAATTTCCGCGCTGTTGCTTTTTGTAAAAAGCCGCGCGGTCTTGTTTGCTGGCAAGTAAATTGCCCTCAAACGCCTAAAGTATAAAGTTATAGCTGCTTTAAGCATCTATCAACTTATTTTTTGAGGTTAGATTCTATAATTCCGCGCTGTTGCTTTTGCTAGCACAAAAGCCGCGCGGTCTTGTTTGCTGGCAAGTGAATTGCCCTCAAACGCCTAAAGTATAAAGTTATAGCTGCTTTAAGCATCTATCAACTTATTTTTAAAGGTTAGATTCTATAAATTTTGCTAGGCGCATGGCGACTTGTGGCGGGGTGATTTTTGGGCGGCCTAGCTCTTTTTTACTGCCTTTTGCAATGCGTAAATATATGAAAAATGCGCCTTTTTTGTCACTTTTAGATTCTATAAATTCGCTCAAAGCGCGCTCAAACTCGCTCAAATCCTTTGCCACGCACACATTTTTATATCCGCACGCGCGCGCCACAAGCGCAAAATCCACAAATGGTGAGAGATTATCCTGCCCGCCTGTGCTATCATGGCTGTGATTATCTAGCAAAATGTGGCAAAAATTCCCCTGATTACGCGTATAATACGCATTCGCCGCCAAGCTGCCTAGCCGCATAAGCAGTGCAGAATCGCCATCAATGGCAATGACTTTTTTGCTACTAGCAAGCGCAATGCCAAGCCCCAAAGCGCCCACACAGCCCATCGAGCCTACCATATAAAGCTGATTTGCCCTGTCGCCTAGCTCGTAAAGCTCGCGTCCGCACTTTCCAGTGGTGGCTAAAATAACGCAGTTTTTGCCTAAATCTTGCACGATTTTTAACGCCTGAAGTCTTGAGGGGAGTTTAGATTCTATAGAATCTAAATTTACATCAAATGATGTTTGCTTCGTCATTATGTTATTATTTTTTTCTTTCGCAAAGGGGGAGGGGCTTGAATTAGGCGAAGTCGCTCCCTCCCCCTTTGCAATCCCCCACCCCGACGACGCCTTTAAAGTTTGCGCTGCGCGCCCATCGATATTTATTTGCGACAAGGTCGTGCCTTGTCGCTTTACAGAATCTAGCGGCACATCGCTAAAAGTGCCCTTACGCACGATAAATACAAAACTCTCACCGCTTTGTAAAGTCGCTTTTGCCCTTTTTAGCTGCCCCATTGCATCACTAAAATTAGTGCTTAAAAATTCATATTTTATCTCGCAGGTTTCAAGCAATTTATGCGTAATTTTGCCTAGCAATTCGTGCTGCGGCTCATCGGTATTTTCGCCCTTTTCATTTGGCTCGCCGCGCAGGGATACGAAGCAAAGAATTGGGATTTTAAAAGTGTGATTTAGGCTTGTAAGGGGGCTTAGGGCGTTGCTTAAGCCGCTATTTTGCATTAATACCACGCCGTAAAAATCGTCGTCTTTTTGGTAATTTTGGGCGGATTTTTTAGAATCTAGATTCTGTAAATTTTTAGATTCTATAGAATCCATACCACATAGCGAAATGCCGCTGGCAATGGCGATTGCCTCGCCCTCATTATTTGCCATAATGAAGCGATTTGCATTTATGCAGCAATTAATTAGCGCGCTAAGATAGCTGCAAGGCACGCCGCTGACGCGATTTAAGCCTAGCTCAAACATCAAATCCACAAATTTTTGCGTCTCAATCATTTTTTCCCTTTAAAATCTAGATTTTTAAAATCGCAATGCTTAGATTATCTCCGATTGGAATCTTTTGAAAACTTTTTAAATTTTGCTTTGCAAAAAACTCCTGCACCGCCGCGCGCACGCCCACATAGCCATTTGAAAAATACTCATGGATTAAAATCACGCCGCCCTCGCACATTCGCGGATAAAAAAACTTTAACCCCGCTAAAATAGGCTCATACAAATCGCAATCAAGATTCACAAAGCAAAATTTAGAATCTAAATCTGTGCAATCTTGCGCACTTTGCGGAAACCAGCCCTTTTTAATAACGCAGTTTTTAGGATTTGGCATTTTGCTTAGCACCAGCTCTACACTTGTATTTGCAAAATGTTTCGCGCCCAAATTCGCGCCCATAACGCCATCTTTAGTGTTAGAATTACCGCCTAAATCCTGCATGCTAAAGCCCTCAAATGTGTCAAAAAGATAGAATCTATTTTTGCTAAAAGCCTCATTTATCACGCGCGCAAAGTCGCCGCGATACACGCCCACTTCGGCTATGGCGTAGTTTTGGCGGCTAGATTCTGTGTTTATAGAATCTGTGGCTTTAGATTCTATATTTTGCAAAAATTCACTTGCAAATTCACGCACAAAATTTTCGCGCGCTTTGACGCTTACCTCGATATAGCTTGTGTCGATTTTCTCCTTTGGGACGCCTAGACTTTGCAGCTGCGCGCTAATTTCATATAGCCCTGTGAATGTGCCAATGATTATTCTATCAAAGTCTAGATTTTGGAGTTGCAAAGAGTTATACACAATTACCCCCCCCCCCCCCGCATATATCGCTAGATTCCATAAAATTCGAGCTAGATTCTATAGAATCTAAATTCACAATTTTCCCAGCCTTATTCTCATCATTGTCAATAAATGCGATAAGCTCAATCTTAGAATCTTTTATAAGTTGAGAGCCAATAAGCCGCCCGCAATTCCCAGCACCAAAAATCGCCACTTTTTCTTTTTTCATTTTTACTCCTTTTTAAAAATTAAAGATTCTATAAAATCTTTATATAGTCCCAGGGATTAGTTTAAGTATAGAATCTATACTCATACACTCACCCTCAATCTCTTTGCTCCTATCATGCTCCAAAATGCCCTGTGCCACGCGCTGCATGGCTATGAAACTCGCGCGCAGCATTTGATTTGCATAAATGATGATATTCGCCCCAGCATCGCTCAAATCGCGCGCGGTGATGTCATTAAAGCTCGTTGGCACGACCACCACAGGCGTATTAGAATCTAGCTTTCGAAACGCGTCCAAAAACGTCAAAATCTCACTAGCATTTTTATGCCGCGAGTGAATCATAATGCCATCAGCCCCAGCGTCACGATACGCAAACGCCCTATGCAGCGCATCTTTTTGCCCTTTGTTTAAAATAAGCGATTCAATTCGCGCGATAATCATAAAATCGCTTGTGATTTGAGCAAGCTTGCCAGCGCGGATTTTATCGCTAAAATCTTTCACACTATCTTGCGTTTGCGGCACATCATTGCCTAATAGCGAGTTTTTCTTAAGCCCAGTTTTATCCTCGATAATTACCGCAGAAATGCCCACGCGCTCTAGACTCCTTACGCTAAAGGCAAAATGCTCGATTTTCCCGCCCGTATCAGCATCATAAATTAGCGGCTTTGTAGTCACCTCAAAAATCTCATTTATCGTATTTAGGCGGCTTGTAAGCTCGACTGCCTCGATATCTGGCTTACCACGACTTGTAGAATCTGTCAAAGATGAACTCCAAAAGCCATCAAATTCAATTTTTTGCCCATTGTGCTTAACATGGCTATTTTGCGCGATTAGGGCGGAGAGGGCGGAGTGAGTTTCAAGGATTCTAAGTGGAGATTTTGCGTTTATGAGGCGTCGCAGGAGTGAAAGGCGCGCATTTGTGGTAATGCCAATGGCGCGGGCATTCTCATTTAGCTGTGTAGAGCTAATGCCCTGCGTGTAATGCGGCTCGATAAGCTCGCCACAGCCTAATTCTTGCAACGTGTCAATCACATTTTGCCGCACATAGCTTTGCGCGCCACTTTTCCAGTCATCGCCATGTATTACATATCGCGGCTTTAGCGCGCGGATATTGCCCTCATAGCTTAACGTGTCCTGCGGGATAACGACATCGACTTCTTTAAGGTGGCTAACGACTTCAAGGCGCTGCTCGTAAGTCATATAGGGCAGACGTTTATAACTTGCGATGGCTTTGTCAGTGAGCAAGCCTAGCACGACTTTGGCTTTGGGAGAATTTGGCGCACTAGATTCTAAATCATTTGCTAATTTCCTTGCGATTTTTAGGATATTTATGTGCCCTGGGTGGATTAAATCCGCTGCCATCGCGACATAAATGATTATGTCATCTTCATTTTTCTTTTTACTTTTAGTGTGTAACGGGGGGGGGGGGGGTGAATACATATTTTTCATAGCAATCCTTTCAAGTAAGATGTGTAAAATGTGGATAAAGTCCCTCGTATAGGGCTATGTCGCTTGCGCTATCGCACTCGCCCCAAACGCCTGCATACTTCACGCATAAGATTTTTTCTCCATTTGCAATGCAGCGGCGCAAAAGGCTTGTGGTGTCTATTTTCATACTATTTTCAAGGCTCAAAAACCGCTCCAAACCTTTTTTAGAAAAATACAAAAGTCCCATATACTGCCCTTGTATTTCATCGATACTTTGCGTGCGGCTGCCGATTTCACATAATATATTGTCCCTCATTTTGAAGCTTTCAGCATCTTCTAGCGGATTAATAAAGCGCTTTTCCCACAAATGGCGCCATTTGCTGCTATACAAAATCGCCATATCACTCTTTGCGCGCATTAAATCCTTAACCCCTTGCGCGCTATAAAAAATATCGCTATAGCTCACAATGCAGCCCTCGCGCAAATTCTCCGCATTTTCCTGCGTTGAGCGCTGCGATATAGACATATGCGAGCTTGTGCCGCCCGCTATAGATACAGAATCTAGCAGCCACTCTTTGGCGCAGGAGAGCGAATGCACCATATTAGAATCTGCCCATTGTGCATTCTCAAATACTTTTAGTTTATAAGATTCTATAAATGGCGCAATGGCTTGACTTTGATACCCCACTACAATGCCAATCTCGCTAATGTGCGCCGCGCGCAGGGCTTCAATCTGATAGAGCAAAAGCGGCTTGTTATGCAGCTCAACCAAGCATTTAGGCTTAGAATCTGTAAGCGCGCCCATGCGGCTGCCACGCCCAGCAGCAAGAATTAGGGCTTTCATGTCGCGCTCCTTTGCGTATTGCACTGACCAAAGCACACAAACATCGCCAAATGCTTTAAAATGGGGTGGATTCTATAATATGTCTCACCTTGCGTGAAATCTTGTTTTTGAGGCGTAAAGCGCGTATTTTGCATGAAGTCTTTCAAGGCGCAAATGAGGCTTTGAGCGCGAATATATGGCTCAATGGTAGTGTCAATATCTGTATTTTTTAGCGCGCGCAGAGCCTTTGTGTCAAGCCCAAAATGCGCAATCACATCGCCGCAATCTAACTTAGCATTTAAAAACATCGCACTAGCGCTAATGCTACCCTGCTCTAAAAGCGAGTAATAGCAAGTCGTAGAGCCTCGATAAGCGGGTAGCTCCCCGGCGTGAATGTGGATAAAATATTTGCCAAGTGTGAAATATTTAGGCGCGAGTATTCCCCCGCCAAAGCCCGAATAAATCATATATGTCTGCTTTAATCGCGCAATATAGTCAAATACCTCGCTAGCATTAATCTCACTAGATTCTATAATATGCGCCTGCACGCCAAAGTGCGCGCATTTTTGCAAGATAGAATCTGCACTTGCCGCATCTGGCGATAAAACTAGCACAAAACTAGGCGCGATGCCTTCACTTAGCATAGAATCTAAATAAATTTGTGAGCGCGCAGTGAGCGCATAAATCATAGCAATATCTGGCATAAGCGTGATTGTGGGCTTTGGCTTAAGATTTAGCGGTGTGGATTGCTGTGCAAAATCGCGCAAAGATTGTATAAAATCGCGCAAATGCTCTGGCGCGTTGAATACTTGCTTAACCACCATATCAAGCGCTAAAAGCTCTTTATTTATGTGTTTTGCTAAATAGCGCATATACCCCCCCCCCCCCCATAATACGCTTCTCCTAAGCTTTTTATGGAAATAAGCGTATCATTAAGCTTTAGCAAAGTATTTAAATAAAGCAAATTGTGTGTAGCGCTAAATGCCTTAGCTAGTGCGTTTGCAAAGATAAGATAATCATCAATATGTGTATATGCGCTCTCTTTGCGCGGCTTTAGAATCTGCTCACCTGAAAATGCCGAATGCCCCATTTCATAGCGCGCATAAAGCCTTTTATTCACCTCAAAGGTTTTAATAAGCAGTCTTAACATCTGCCTATCCTCCAAAGCCCTGTGCATAAACTCATTTGAAGCCACAAGCTGCGGGAGTGGCATAGAAGTATTTTCTATAAAAGGCTCACGCGTGCTTAAATAAGCGCGTAAAAAGCCGCTACCACCGAATGCAGTGTAGTTATACGCCTGAATATGCTCAAGATTATTATGCGTGATATAGGGATACATAGCTGCTTCCTTAAGAATTATTTAAAAATGCGCGTATAAGCGCAATATCCGCGCTGCGTGCAGTATCTGCAAGCTCTCGCTCTGGGTGCCACATAAGCGCTAATGCCTGCTCGCTCCTCATCGCCTCAATTTCATCATCGATATAAGCTAGCACTTCAAAGCCGTGCGGCGGCTGCTTAATGCAAAAATTATGATAGCTATGCACTTCATGGGTAAGTGTGCCTTGCAAGGTATGCGCCGCGCCTACTTTATGCGCGCTAGATTCTAAACAGATGCCAAAATAGCGCGCTAGGATTTGCATACCCCGACAAATGGCTAAAATTTTTATATGATTAGCAAGTGCGCATTCAATGAGTGCTAGCTCAAAGCTATCGCGGCAGGAATATGCGCCAATATCATTTCCCCCGCTTAGTACAAGCATATCAATGCCACTAAAAAGCTCCTCCACGCACTTAATTTGCTCGCACGATATGCCAAAGCCCACAATGCCGCACTCTAATAAAAAGCCTTGTAATTTAGAATCTAAACACTCCCATAGCTCCTTATAAGGCTCATAGGCATAGATTCTTTGCGTGATAATGGCTCTTGTGTGGGATTTTGGTGTGTTTGCAAATGTTGATGCGCTAGATTCTGGCGCATGTGTGGATTTTACCGCTGTGGCAAAAAGCTTGCTCATAGCACCACCACCTTAGCATTTGCGCAATCAATATCAAGCATACTCGCATTTGCCAATCTCTCAAACTGCTCACCGCAACCAATTATGGCTGGGATTCCAAGCTCATTAGCGCGGATTGCCATATGCGAATTTACGCCGCCAAACTCTGTGATAAGTCCTGCAATATTGTGCGAAAATATCCAATCAAAGCCCGGGTCAGCATGCGAAATACACACAATTTTGCCGCTTAAATCCGCTCCAATGAGGTTATGTTGCAAATGTAGCACGCTTGCTTGAATGCGCTTATTGGTGATAAAATTAGGCATAGATTCCATAAGAGAGAAGCATTCAACCTGCTTAGGGCTAGTAATAAGCGGCGGCAGGATAATGGATAGCTGCGAGTTATAGGAGCTTTTACCATACTCTATAGATTCTAAAATAAGGCGCTCAAGGTTATTTGAAGTGCTATATGCCTTAAAAAACACATCTGCATCACAATAGCTCATATCCTCCGCGCTCAAGCCAAACTCGCTACCCTGCGCGCTTATAAGGCTTAAAGCCGCGCTTAGATTCTTGCTAAACTCAAATTTTGATTGCTCCCTGTAAGTAATGCCCATACTGATAAAATCAAAAAACTCAAGCACGCTAGATTCTATATTATGCGCTTTGAGCAGCCCTGCAATAGCGCGCATTTGCTCTAAAGTGAGCGAGAATGCCTCCTTTTGCACCTTTGCCTTAGGCTTTTGCTTAAAATAAAAGCTAAAGTTTTCATCATATCGCGGCGATAAAATATCATAAGTCCCCGGGCGCAAATGCCCATATTTGCGCAAAAACTCTGGTTCTGGCAAGGTGTTTAAATCATGGGCAAAATGCGTAGTAATGCAATTAAGCGAGCCTAGAAAGTGATGCTTTTGCGCGGGTGTTAAAATACCCTCTTTTACAAGTGTGTTTAAAAACCCCATAGCCATAAAGCCCATACGCGCTAGCCCAACAAAAGGCTGCGTGCCATAACTTTTGCAATCTTGCAGTAGCCAATAGATTTTTTCCACCAAAGGCGCGTTATAGCTTAGAATCTGCTCGCGCTTCTGCTCTAAAATGCTAAGCTTTGCTATATCTTGCTCATAAATTTTATCTTGCAAAATCGTGTTTGTAAGCCCTTTTAGTGCGCATACAATCTCATCTATCTCATCTTTGCTAAATCCAAAATGGCTTAAAGATTCTATGCGCTTATGCGTATCAAAATAGTATGCATCAAATAAAATTTCAAACTCGACTTTATCGTGCCACTGCGGGTTTTGACGCAATGTGTTAAGATAATAATCAATAAGCTTCGCGCCCAAGCTCGCATTTAAGCGCGCTGGTAAGAATGAATTAAAACTCGCGCGCACATCTACATACGCGCGCCCATGCAGATTATAAATAAGTGGATTATCACTCACATCTTTATAGCCATAGCGCGCGCGTCCTGTGGCATATACAGAATCTGTAATGAGCTTTGCATAGAGCGAGAATGCTAGCGGGCGCGGGTGCAAGCCGATAATTTCAGCAGGATTCCAATCGGGCATAATGCCAAGTATGCCCTTAGTGCCATAAAGGCTCGGGTGGGGCTTTAGGATAGAATCTATTTTATCTTTTAATAATTGTGCTTGCGCGCGGTGGGAGGGGTATTCTCTAGGGTTTTTGATAATTAAAGGGCGCGCCTGCAGGCAATAAATAGCTTCTTTTGTAATGGCAAACTCCACATCAAGCGCGCTATTTGGGATTATAGATTCTATATCTTTGAGCAGTGCTACAATTTGCGCAATGTAGGCGTTTTCATAGTCTTTAGCATAATGGGCGACAAAAAAGGTTTGCGTTAAGCTCGCGCCTGCGGTGATAGCAGAGGTGGATTTAGTAGAATACTCAATCACATAGTAGGGCGCGTTAGTTTTAGGCTCTGTGTTGAATGCCACACCCGCGCAGAGGATATCACGCAAAAAGGGCTGAATGAGGACTATTTCATCATCAAATGAGGTTTGTTTTTTTGCGATTCTTGCGCTTTCTCTAACGATTCTAGTATTTGCGGTATCGCTTTGGCTGGAAGCCCTCTGCTGCGAATGAGGCGTATTAGACATACGCCGCATTGAAGAAGTAGAGGGCGCGCAGTCAAATGGATTACCCAAAGACGAATCGTAAGAGGCAAATACTTTTTTAATCGCCCCCTCTAAATCCTCCACGCCCACATCTGCCACACTCTCATACGCACCTGCATTTGAAGCGTGCGCGCTATCCTCATTGCTAGCAGATGAGCGCACAATAAAGCTTGCAAAGCCACTTTTTTGCAAACTTTGCTTGAGTGCTTTAAGGCGCGCCTTATCCTTAAAATCCCTATAACTTATGCTCCATTGCGGTAGGATTTTACCGGCTTTTAGCTTTGGCGCTAGATTTGCAAGCGTTTTGGCTTTAGTGCCAAAGATATTTGTGTGGGGATTTGCCTTAGATTGCGCCTGTGTGGGCTGGGAAAGAATAAAATCTGCAATTTTTTGCGCCACATCATGCGCAGAGAGCGCACTATCATAAGGCACGCACAAGTGCGCATTTGTGGGCTTATCCACAACTAAGTCAAGTCCGCCTACATTTTTCACAAGCCCTTTTTTAAAGCGCGTGTAAATACCGCTAGAATCGCGCTTTTGCAATACAGATTCTGGCACATCAAGAAAAATTTCATAATACTCCTGCAAATGCGCGCGATTATACGCACATACTTCTTTGAGCATACCATTTGCCGCGATAATGATAATTTTATTTGACTGCTCGCTTAAAGTCTTAGCAAGCTGCGCGTAGCGGATACCTAGCGCGATACGCGCGGCTTTGTCATAGGCATTTTGCTCAAAAATTTCACGCAAATGCTTGCCATCAAGAATAAGGCTATCGCGATTATGCTGCGCAAAGATAGCCTTAAGCTCACGTGCGGTGCTAGTTTTTCCCGCTCCATTTAAGCCCATAATCCAAATAATCATGGCGCTTGCCTTTTGCTAGTTTGCGCGGTAAAAGTAAGGGCTGCGTGATGTGTAAATGTGCGGTGTGCAAATGGTGTAAATTGTGTAAAATATGCGAGGTGCGCGGCGTTAGCGCGGTACTTTTTTTGCGATAATCCTAATGAAGTGATAATCCTCGTCTTTATAGGGCGCAAAACCCCTTTGCTCGCTCGCGTATAGAATCTCAAAGCCATAAATATTGCTGGTGTGCGTTTGGAGGTGGATATTTTGCTCATTAGAGTTGCCCCCCCCCCGCTAATAGATTCTATAATTTGACTAGATTCTATCCCCGCTTTTTTGTCGCTTAATTTATTTTTTGGTAAAGGCGCGCCTTGTCGCGCTATAGAATCTAAACTTTGCTCCTGTATGCGCAAGCCCTCTAATTGCGCAATCGTATCTTCAAAATGCAAAAATCTGCGGTAGTGATTATCATAAATAAAGGCATCTGGCTCATCTGCCACAGGCGCGCCCTTTTTGTATAGCTCATTTTTCTGCCCGCGCACCTCAATGGCTAAAATCCCTCCGACTTTACAGAATCTAAGGCTATCTTGCAATAGCCTATCTTGCTGCGCTTTGGTGATAGAATGCAGCGTGAAACGCGAATAAATGCAATCAAAGCTTGGTGCGCTAGATTCTTCTGGTGCATTTGTGGCGTGTGCTTGGGTGGCTGCTAAGTTTTGCTTAAAAGTCGCATCTAGCTGCGTGAAATCGCCTGCGATAAATACGGGCGGGATAACATTACGCGATGCACGCGGCATAGCATCTGCCTGTGTAGATTCTATAGAATCTGTGCAATCTAGGTGCGCGCTATTTTGTGTGGGCATAGAATTTATAGAATCCATGGTGTCATGGGCGCATAATGCGCGCGCTTGCTCTTGCAAAAAGGCAATTTCCTCCTGCACTTGGTCGATAGCAATTACGGCTATGCCGTGTTTGGCAAAGTAGAGCGCATCACGCCCATTGCCGCAGCCTAACTCTAAGAGGCTTTTTGGTGCCTTGGGTGCGGGGCTTTGTGGTGTTGTTGTCATAAAATCTTGTGGTTTTTTTAGCAGCTCTTGTGTTTTAGCTGTTTGTGCGCTAGATTTTTGCATGCTAGATTCTGTGCTAGATTCTATAATGCCCAAGTACCGCTCCAACACATAGTGCGCAAAAAGCGAGGGCTTGGCATTTAGCCTGTGTGAAGCGTAGTAGGTCTGCCAATAAGTTTTGTCCATTTGCTTTCCCTTAAGGTTTAATGCTCAACATGCTCATCAAGCTGCAAAGTGCCGTCTTTAAACTGCTGCGTGAGGTCGGTGAAATTGAGTGGATTAAGCACATTGTCTTTGACTAGCCATATCTTTTCAAAATAGAGGTCTTTGCGTCTTTGAACTTCATCCGTCCATTGAATGTTTTTGGTGTGGATAATCTCTCGACTTTTAGGGTAGTTTTTACGAATATCATGCCCCCCCCCCCAACACATGTTTGCAAGGTGTCGCAAAGTATTCCATAGACATCTGCATTACTCATAAGTCTAGAATCTACTTGTAAAGGCTTGTTGGCATTGAATTCCTTAATCATAAGAAGTGGATTTGGAGCATTGCCATAAGATTGTTGATATGGCATATTATGTGCTGGCAAATCATTGTAGCTATGGTCACTTACCAAAATAATCATCGTATTATCGTAAATAGACTCTTTTTTCAAATAATCTATTAAAATCATAGCTTGTTTGATAGCGCATATCTCATTATCGTAATGATTTGGATATTCCAAAAAAGGAACATATTGCTTAGGAAGTTGAGTGCTTCGAGTTTGGCTTGGAACACAAGTTCTACTATCAAGCACGAATGGGTAATGTGTATAGAGCGTGTGAATATACTTAAATGTCTTTCCTTTGGCACTTGTGTTAAGATTTCTTACGATTGATGGAAGCTGAGATGTGGTATTTATACCACTAAGAAAAGAAATATTTTTCATTTTATCTGTTGCAAAAATCCACGCATAGTCGGCAAATTCTATTCCGCTCACAGTGGAGTAACGAGGCGCATAGATTCTATGACGGAATACATATGGAGCAAAATAAAATAAGCCCAAAGATGTGAGCTCACCTATAGGGCGATTCTGACTCCGCAAGAGTTGTAATTGCGAAGACATACCAAGCATCTTTTCATAGTATAAACTATAATCCATATTGCTTGAAAATATCCAATTTGTAGGGTAAATAGATATGCCCTCTCCCAAATCTTTATCTGGCTCAAGATGTGGCATACCATAGGACTGGACATCAAAGCCCGCATTGCGAAAATCAATGTAGGTATTTTTAAGCTCCTTTGAGGCATTTTTTCTAAAATCCTCTATGCTTCCATTCCTTTGATTAAATGCACTTGTTTTGAAGCCAGTTAGAATAGTGTGTGCTGTTATACTTGTATTACCATCTAGAGATACTGTGTTGGGGTAATATATAAAGCCATTAAATTTTTTCTCAAATTCTGGAAACTGCTGAAAGACTATTTGCAAGTGTGAGCCACTAAAGCCATCAAAGAGCAAAACTATTATATTTTGTTCTGTCTTACTAAATGCAGTAAGCTGATGATGAAAAGGTGGCAAATATTTTTGGATATCATCGTGTGCTGCTTGAATTTGATTAGATGGTGTCTTAGCACGGGCAAGTATATCATTTCGTTGTGCATAGGCTGACTGTAAAGATAACAGAGATACAACCACAATGCTTGCTAAAACAACCTGGGTCACTCTCTTAAGGAAATGTGAATAAAACATTAAAAGCAATACAATAATACACGATAAAATACCTACAAGCAAGTCAACATATTTGTTCCAGCCATTACCAACTAGTGGATTTTTAAATACAAAATTATCCATTTGTGGGTAACTCTCGCCTGTGATGACATTATAATCAAGCACAAAAGTATAAACCAACCCTATGCAGAGTATCACACTCACACCATAACTGCCTAGTTTTAGTAATCTTGTGTGATAAAAAAAGCTTGTAATGTAAATAGTGATAAGACAAAGGAATAAGCATATACCAAAGAGTGCGCTTAGTGTTTGGTATGTTTGGCTTACATCAAATTGAGATACATCACTGCTATAAATAGCA
>NZ_JRPR02000015.1 GCF_000763135.2 Helicobacter jaachi
GGATTAAACCAAATTTTATGTTTTGTAGATTACAATCCGCTCCAAATTTTTATCTGCTGACCGAAACTTAAACTCCACTTAAAGTTTCAAGATTCTAGATTCTATAAATTGGCTCAAGCTAGGTATCAAGGTGTGATGAGCGCTTGTGGCGATAAATTTGTCGCATGGAAAATCACGCTTCCATACAAGCGCGCATAATATTTCATAAGATTTTGCTGCAAAATAGGCTCAAGGCTTGGCACAAACCACGCATTATTGCTCGTTACAATCACATATTGAGGATAGTCTGCATAAAATCCTTTATTCGTCCCCTCATAACAAATAGCGTTTTTAAACCTTGCACCCTTAATGTCAAAATACCCAAAATCCTTGCCTGCGCTAAATCCCCCAATGCCCTCAAAAAATATATTCACTACAGGCAGCAAAAATGCGGGCAGATACTCCCCAAAAGGCACAAGCAGCACTTTATCATAGAAAGCTACTTCAGTATTTTCAAACTTATAGGTGGTATTAAAATACAACATACCCTCCTCGCCCATTTCCACACGCAACGCGCCTGTAACAATGGCAATATGCCTACTCAACTCGCGCAAAAGCGCAAAATAAGTGCTATCTTGTGTATAGATTCTATCTAGTGGCGCATAAAAGCTACTCTCTGGCAGCACCACCACATCATAGCCCTCACCAATAGCCTGCCGAATATGACTAATATGCTTATCAAAAATACTGCCCATACTCTGCATACGCCAAGCAAAATCCTGCTTAACATCGCTTTGAATGAGTTTAATGCGCAATGTGGTTATAGAATCTGTATCTTTATGCTTAAACGCGCCAAAATCAATGGCAAAAATGAGACAAGCTACCCCTAGTAACCGCCACCATCGCTCGTATTTGCATATAAGCCATAAGCCAACGATAATAAATGCCACACTTAGCTTATCCACACCCATATAGCTGTATGCAAACACGCTCTCAAGCACTATCCAGTCAAATCCTAAAGGCTTTACATAGCTTAATAACAATAAAAAAATAAGTCGCCACAGCAGGCATTCACACCATAATCCCACATAAAATATCACGCCCACCACAAGCCCTACAAGTATCGTTACTAGCGGGATTAAAAAGCTCATATCAAAATATCTAAGTCCCAAACCAATCCAGTAAAACCACAACACGCCAATAAAAAACCCCACGCTAAATCGGCGATTTTTAGGCGTAAGAAGCACACTTGCAAAGCTTAATAAGCCAAGCAAAGACGTTAAAAATAAAGGAGGAGTAAGAATGCCGCATACTTGCAAAGCCCACTGCGCATAAAAAGGCGCCATACACACAAAAGCAAATACAAAAGAGATAAAAAGCCATTTTATGAAAGGTAGAAAAGTCCTACTATCACGCCAAGAAAGCGCTATGTAGGGAGTTTCAAAGCATATGAGGCGAATATGCCTCATCAATTTATAAGCTAGATTCTGTAATGAATAAAAAATCATCGCAAAACTTACTTGAAAGTCGTGCCACCATCAATTACAATAGTTTGTCCTGTGAGCCACGCGCTCTGTGTCTCATCACAGAGAAAAAATGCCGCACCTGCTAAATCTTGGGGCGTTCCCATACGATTAAGGGGTGATTCTTCTTCTACTTTTGCCTTTACCTGCGCGTAATCAGGAAAAGCCTTAAGCGCGTCTGTATCAATGGGTCCCCCACTTACAGCATTTACCCTTATCCTCCACTCTCCAAGCTCGGTAGCGGCGTATTTCACCATAGTTTCCACCGCATTTTTAGCATTGCCATGCCCTGCATAATTTGGCATATACACTAAATTTCCAGTTGAGCTTAAAGATACTATCGCACCTCCGCCAAGCTCTTTCATACGCTTTGCCGCTTCTTGCGCGCCTACGACAAAAGCAAGCACTGTAGCTGTATAAATATTATTTAATCCGCGCGGTTTAAGCCGCATAAATGGCGCAAATCCCCCCGCCACAGATTTACCATAAATAATGGCATTAGATATGAAAAAATCCACGCGTGAAAAATCCTCATCGATTTTTTTAAATAACTCAATGTATTGCTCTGGCTCAAGGACATTAAGCGGATAGAATCTAGCCTTAATGCCATATTTTTCCTCCACATCTTGCGCTATTTTGGCAGCCTCTTGCTCATTTTTATTATATGTAAAAGCCACATTTACGCCATTTTGAGCAAATTTATACAAAATGGCTTTGCCAATGCCGCGCGTAGCTCCGCTGATTACAAGCGTTTTCCCTTTCATAAAATCCGTTGTAGAATCTTGAGCGTTTTTCATTGTTTCACCTCGTATTTTTCTAAGATTTCTTGTATTTTAGCCATATTTTCCTTAGAGGGAGGCACGAGTGGCAGGCGATATTCCAAGTTTTTTAATAATCCTTTTAAAAACATTGCCGCTTTTATAGGCACAGGATTACTCTCGCAGAATAAGACTTTATTTATTTCATACAACTTTGTATTAATCTCATAACTTTTTTGCATATCGCCCTTAAGCGCGTGGTGGGTTAAATCTGCAATTTCTTGAGGGAGGAGGTTGCCCGTTACAGAAATAACGCCCTTGCCATTATTTGCCAAAATAGGGTAATTGATAGCATCTTCACCGCTAAAAAGTGCTAAATGCGGCACTTCCGCGCCAAAAGCCACTACCCTATCCATAAGCCCAGCAGCCTCTTTAATCGCATAAATATTTGGACACGCCTCATACAAACGCTTTGCTGTTTCTATCTCAATACTAACCCCCGTGCGAGAAGGCACATTATAGAGCATAACAGGGATTTCAACAGCATTTGCCACTGCCTTATAATGCTCAAATAACCCCTCTTGTGTAGGTTTATTATAATATGGCGTAACGCACAAAAGCGCATTTGCGCCGCATTTTTGCGCAAAAATAGCTAGCTCCTTTGCCTCGCTTGTGGAGTTACTGCCCGCGCCTGCTAGCACTTTTACACTGCTCCCCTTACAAATTTGCACCGCTGCTTCAATGCACTCCATATGTTCTTTGTGCGAAAGCGTGGCAGATTCACCCGTTGTCCCTACAGGCACGCAAGCGTCCATTCCATAGGCAATCTGACGCTTAATAAGCTCCTCATACGAAACAAAATCGACTTTTTGATTTGAAAAAGGCGTAACTAACGCGCTCATCGCCCCAAAAACCATTATTTCTCCTTATCCTTGAGTATGACAACACTAAGAGAATCTGTAACAAAATATGTATTCGCCACTGCTTTAAGCTTTTCTACACTTAGGGCATTAATATCCCTCTCATAAGTTAAAAGCGGTGCAATATCGCCGCGCACAAGGTAGCTGCCAAACATATCCGCCACACTTGAAGCGCTCTCAAGACTATAGATAAAATCTGCTCTTGTATTAATCTTTAGCCTATCAAGCTCCTCTTGGCTAATATCACCTGCTTTAATCCTATCTAAGATTCTATAAATGGCTTTTTCAATCTCCTCTGCCTCCACGCCTTGCTTTGCTGTGGCAACAATCAAAAACACGCCCTCATCTTTCATATCCATATTATACGCATACACGCTTGTGGCTATTTCCTGCTTATCAATAAGCTCTGTTTGCAAAAGGCTTGATTTGCCATTGCTTAGAATATCGCCTATAGCGCTTAATGCCACTTGGTCTTTGTGTAAAAAATTTGGGATTTTATACCCCATAGCCACATACTGGGCTTGAGAATCTTTTTTGATAATAGCGCGCCTTAAGCCATCTTGAGGTGGCTCTTTTGCGCTCATTTCCGGGATTTTAGCACGATTTTTAAGTGCGCCAAAATATTTAGTCGCACTCTCAAATACCACTTTTGGCTCAATATCCCCGCTCACAAGCACAATGGCGTTTTGTGGCTGATAGTAAGTCTCATAAAATGCGACAATATCCTCGATTTTCCAACTTTGAATGTCATTCATAAAGCCAATGGGCGTCCAGTGATATGGGTGATACACAAAAGCTGTGTTAAAAAAGCGAAAATACAAATATCCCATAGGTGAATTATCTGTCCGCCACAACCGCTCCTCTGCCACGACATTGCGCTCTGGTGCGAACTCCTCATCTTTTAGGGCAAGATTACTCATAAGCTCGGCAAAAAGCTCTAAAGATTTATCAAGATTTTCTGCACTTGATTTAATAAAATAGCGCGTGTAGTCAAAACTTGTAGAGGCGTTATTCACGCCACCAAAGCCTTTTACTATCTCATCAAACTCGCCAGCTTTAAGGTTTTTTGTAGATTTAAAGCTTAGGTGTTCAAGCATATGGGCAATGCCGCTTTTTCCCATTACTTCATTGCGGCTGCCCACTTTATAAAATACATTAGTTTCAATCACACCACTTTTATTATGCAAGGGTACTACTACAATTTGCAAGCCATTTTCAAGCGTTTTGGTGTAATGCTTAGGCAAAATGCTTGGAGTTAAAGATTGCGTGTGAAAAATGCTACTTATACTCATTAAAACTCCTATTAAAAACTTCATATCCTACTCTTTTTCTGTATTTTGCTCAATATTTGGGCTTTGCTTGGTGCTTGTCACACTCTTTTTGCTAGCCTTTGTGGGGGCTTTTGGCGTAGATTCTGTATTTGCAGATTCTATGTTTTTAGCAGAACTTTTTGCATTTATAGATTTTTTGGATTGTCGTGATTTTTGGGAAGTAGATTTTGGGCTAGATTCTGTAGTGGAAGGCGTTTTAAATGTTTGGGTATTTTTTTTAGTAGATTTTAGAGCATTTGTGGTGATGGTTATAGAATCTGTGTTGGTTTTTTTGCCTGCCCTGCTAGTTTTAATGGCGCTAGTTTTAGTAGCGTGCTTTGTATGAATGCCCTGCCCTATGGCTTGGGATATATGCGCAAAACCATCAATCTTAAGCAACTCTAAAAGTCCTTCATTAATCTGCCTGCACAAGCTAGGTCCCTTAAAAATAAGTCCACTTAGAATCTGCACAAGACTTGCTCCTAATTTAATGCGCTCATACGCCTCCTGCGCGCTATCAATGCCTCCAACGGAGATAAGAATTGTGCGTGTGAAAAACGCCTCGCTTAAAATTTTTAGCACCTCTTTTGATTTATCCCTTAGCGCCTCACCGCTAATGCCCCCACTCTCTTGCGGATTTGCTAACACGCTATAATCAATCGTCGTATTAGTCGCAATGATGCCATTTACGCCACTATCAATGCTCATTTCTACCACTTTTAACATTTCATCTCTATCCATATCGGGCGAAATTTTCAAAAAAAGCGGCTTTTGCGTGTGTGAGCGCGCCATACTAAAAAGCTCCTTCACAAAATGCACATTCTGCAAATCGCGCAGGTGCGGGGTATTGGGCGATGAAAGATTAAATACAAAGTAATCACCCACGCTTAGAGATTCTAAAAGCACATTTTCATAATTTTTTAGCGAATCACTTTGAGCAATGATTTTATTTTTACCCACATTTATGCCTAGCGGAATACTATAGGGGTAGAGCTTGCTTAGACGCTTAATGATGGTTTGTGAGCCTTGATTATTAAAGCCCATAGCATTTTGCAAGCTTTTCTCTTCTATATGGCGGAAAAGTCGCGGCTTTGGATTACCTTCTTGTGGGGCTTGCGTGATTGTGCCAATTTCTAAAAACCCAAATCCAAGCGCGCTTAAACCCTTTATCATCGTAGCATTTTTATCAAATCCCGCCGCCAAGCCCACAGGATTATAGAATCTCATGCCTGCCACTTCTGTATGTAATGCCTCATCTACCACACAATACTGCCCCGCTGCCAAATCTTGCACAAAAGGTAGAGGAATAATATGCCTTAACGCCCACTCTGCTATATTATGCGCCTTTTCTGCATCAAGCTTAAAAATATAGGGAGAAAGCGTTTCATATATCGACATTAGACACCTCATAAGTTTTGTTTAAGTTTTGTAAAGGGGATTAAGGCTGTTATTGTAGCAGAAAAAATAAACTTATCTTGTAATGTAGGCGATGATTTCATCAATATCGATAAAATCCATGCAATGTTCTGGCATTTGACACTTAGGCTTATAGCAAGGAATACAAGGATAATTAATCTTAGGATAAATGGCTATACCACGATTATATAAATACACCTCTTCTCCACTTGTCGCACCATAAAGCACAACTACACGCTTTTTTAACGCAAGAGCTAAATGCACACCCAAACTATCGCTGCTTACTAAAATATCACAACCTGCTATCCAATCCATATATTCATAGAGATTATTCATACCCTGCTGCCAGCTGTATGTGATATTGCGCGCCTGCAGTTTTTGGGCTAGCTCCTCCCATTTGTATTTTGCCATAGCTTTTGTAGGCCATTTGCTCCCCACAAAGTGATTAAGCCCTATGGTAAAGTGATTTTGAGGTTTAGGCTTATAGCCTAGAGAATACTCTTGATTTTGCCACACACAGCCCACCATTTCAACAATAATTTTTTGCCAAATATCATGTGTTTTGCTCCCACTTGCTTTCTCTTTGATGTAATTTTTTGCCACAAATCCTTGCATATAAGTATCATACTCGCCACTTTGCACATTAAAGCGAAACCCTACTTTTTCCCATGCTTGTATCATATCCGTGAGCGCGCAAATACCTTGCAGTTTTTCAAGATTTACTACCATATCATAATGCTCTCTCATGAGTGCAAAGGGCATAAATTCGTCCCACACAAGCACTCTATCGATATATGGGTTTTCAATCACTAAGGGCAAGGCTTCTTGAGACACAAGCCAGCTAATATGAGAGTGTGGATACTTTGCTTTTAATGCCTCTAACACTACAGAGCAGCGCACTACATCGCCTAAACTTACAATTTTGCCAATCTCTGGGTCAAGCGTTTCAGAATATCCTAATTTTAAGATAAGAATTTTCACGCCCTAGTTCTCCAAAAACCACTTATTTTTGCGCAAAAAATCTCGCCCGATAGGATTTTTATTCGCACGTGCAGGCAGATAAGTATCATTAATTTCTGCATATAATGCTTGCAATTTTTTATCCTCATCAGTTTGTGTGAAGCTCCCATCTAATCGCTCAAACATCTCTTTAGTTAAGTCTAAAATTTCCTCTGGCGTGTTATCTATAATGCGGAGTTGATTTGTGGTGTAGAATTCGGCTGAAAACATACTTGTAGAAGTTATCTCATAATCACCTCCGTAGAAATAGTGTGCCTTCTTTTCTTCTGCAAGTCTAATCCACTGCCTAAAACTCACCATAGTGCCATTATGTGAATAAGTCTTTGGTATCCATATTGAATTTTTATAGGGCGGATTCCAATTAGCTGGCATATTTGCACCACAATAATGAGTGCCAAACAACGACACCACATCAGTAGCGCCAGAAGTTGAGCTTGATAGGACAAATTTTGCCCGATATTGCAAGTATATATCCATAAAATCACTGCGCCATTGTGTAAGGGGATAATCAATCACTCGCGCATGCTTATAACTCATAGCTTTTTCTACAATCTTGCCTAATCGCACGACAAACCCACCCCTTGCTAATATCTCATCAATAGCAAGATTTAGGCTATCAATATCACTATCGCGGTAATCATGGTGTGCCCAAGCTTTTCCACCCGTTATTTCATCAAATTCACCATAAGTTTTATCCAAATACGCACTATCTCTAGCAAAAATACACACAAACCAATCATTTTGCCCTATACCCATTTCTTGCAAGATTCTATCCCCTTCTTGCTTTTCTTCTTTGGTAAAGTAAAACACATTTTCAGTATTTTGATAGACCTCATATTCTGTGCCAGAATATGGTAATTCAAACACATACCTAGAATCAAAAAATGCGAGACATTTTCTCAGCCTCTCATAAAACAAATAGTGCTTATCTTTGTATGTTATCACCTCCACAATACTGCTCCACTTTTCAACTAAAAAATCATTAACGATAGGCAATGAAGCAATGAAAATTGTCCTTTGATTAGAATGCTTAGCTCTTTGCATGCGTATAAAACAATCGGTATTTATAGCAAGATGGCCTATGCGTGTTGTATAGAGTGTTGTAATTTTTGTTGGTTGTCTCAAATTAAGACACCACATATAAAAACTTGCAACACAAAACAATATTGCTTTAGCCACAGTTTTCACAATTATCCACACCGGCTTTGGCAAAACCGATTTGACAAAATCCTTACATTTTTTATACATACTCTCTCCTTTTTGCGCACAAGCGCGATGTAATATCTTTCACTAGCTTTGCTTCCATACCAAGCATACGCCTACACTCAAAGGCAATAAAACAGGAAACGCCCCGCTTTTTACCCGCACAGATTCTAAAAATCTCAATACCCCCTCCCCTTTCTGCGTGGTGGGCTTATCATTCAAAATATCTCCTTGAAATAGCCCATCATCAATCATTAGCACACCGCCCACGCGCAAATGTCCCCATAGTATAGAAAAATAATCTGCATAATGCTCCTTATTGCCATCAAGGAAGATAAAATCAAATATTACCCCCCCCCCCCCCCGCAGCATAAGCTGCTTGCGCATTTTCACCTGCCATAGCACTGCCATGCACGCTATCTAAAACATTTGATGATGTGCTATTGTGCATAATAGGCTGTTTTAGAATCTCAAATGCATCGCCCTCAAGCAAAGTAATATTATTCACACCATTTGCGGCAAAATTTTCACGCGCGATAGAAGCAAATTTATCATATTTCTCAATGCTCCATATATGCCCATTTTCACCTACATTACGCGCCATACTCATCGTAGAAGCCCCCACAAATGTCCCTATTTCTAGCACATATTTCGCACCCAAAATGCCTAGTATCATCTGCTGAAATCTCCTCACCACTGGGTCTGCACCCATATACTGCTGCGCGGGAAACTCTTTAGGAAACACTAGCTTTAAATCCTCAATATCATCACACCTAGAATACCTAATGCAGCGCTCATAAATGCGCTTATCCACTTCATCTGCCCTGCCCTTATAATAGTCCAAAATTTGATTTGGCACCATTCTTTCATACATTTCTTGCTTCATTTTTACTCCTTTTTAAGATTAAGCTACACAGCGCCGCTAAGTTCAAAAATAGCTCCGCTCATAAGCATATTATGTCCCTCTAAAACACTCCCTACAAACGCGCCCACCTCCTCTGCTTTGCCAAATCTCCCCAGTGGCTGCATAGATTCTATCTGCTTATAATGCGCCTCATTTTCCCTCTTTTTGCGCAGCCACACATCAGTATCGATGATGCCGGGCATTATCCCAAAAATACAAATATTATCTTTGGCAAAAAATCTCGCACAGCTTTTAATATAAGCATTTAGCCCAGCCTTTGCCGCTGCATAGCCCGGAGCAGTATTCCCAGTGAGTGCTGCCATTGAGGATATATGGCATATACTGCCTTTGCCCTGCTTTTGAAATAATGGCAGCAGCACTTCATTAATGCTAACAGCAATACCCATATTAAACGCCACACTTTCAAGCAATCCCTCCAAACCCAAAGGCTGCACATCGCTAAGCACCCTCCCGCCTACATTATGCACCACCACATCAATGCCAGATTCTATAATGTAATCATTAAGCGCCTTGTGGCTTTGTGGCTGTGTCAAATCAAGCGATAGAATCTCACACCTCACCTCTTCACACTGCTTTTTTAAATGCTCTAACGCCACCCTATCGCGCGCCACGCAAATCACGCAATCACCGCGCCTATGCAGCTCCAGCGCAATCCCTCTGCCAATGCCACGGCTTGCTCCAGTTATTAGCACCCTTCTTGCTCTTTGCTCATACATTAAAACGCCCTTATAAAATGATGTTTAGGATATTTAGCGCTAAGTTTTGCATAAAGACTTTCGCCTAAGGGCATAACAATCTCACACCCATCGCCCTCACTAGGCGATACAATGGGCAAGCCTAGATGTGTTTTGCCAATTTTGCGTTTATCCTCATCATAAAAGCACTGCGCCCACTCGCCTAAAACAAGCGCTACAAATGTGCTAATAGTCGTGCCAAAAACCCCGCCACTTGAGCCATTTGTGCGCAAAGATTCTAAAAGTGCAAGCACATCATTTAAATGTTTGCAATCAAAATAAAACATATCCGGATTCTCTATGCCTTGCTTAAGCGGCTGTTTTGAAGCGAGTAGCGTTATTTGGCGCGCTATTTGATGATGTGGCAAACTCACATAAAAACCCGCATCTATAAATAATTTATACAATGTGTAAAAACTAAAATGATGGCAATGGTCATAAGTAAATATATCCCACATATTTTGCGCCACATCAGGCACTTGAATAATCACCACTCCGCTATCTTTGAGCAATGTATAAAGCTTGCTTGCTGTTTTGCGTATATCACCAATATGTTCCAAGCAATGAATGAGCGTAATGCAATCAAACCGCCCCTCTATGGCCTCCACATTATCCCAGAATCTACTAAAATTAGGAATCTCCCAAAATAAATGCTCATTGTGCCTGCTCACATCATACGCATAAGTCTCTGCGTGGGGAAAATTTTTTATAAAACTATATAGCATGCCCCCCCCCCTGCACCATAATCCAAAATTTTTGGCGTGTGTGTGAAGTTAAGATAAGGTGCGCAATGCTCCAAAATAATTTGCGAGCGGCTTATTTGGTTATTTTGTGTATCAAAATGAGATTGCTCTGTATTTGGCAAAAGCACATCTGTTTGATAGTTGCTATAAATATTATGCAGCGTGCTTTGTTTAGGAAATTTCTGCAAATGCCCACACGCACTGCATTCATATAATGTAATACCCTCTTTAACTAACCCATTTTCAGAACTCATACTAAAATTATGCGCCCATTGATATATCATCTTAAGCATATGCCCACATATTGCGCATTTCATAGCTCTCATATTCTCACCTCCCTATGTAATGCCCCGCTAGGCAAATCCCTATCGCCCATATTGAGAAATGAAGGCGTATAAAGTGGGAAATACGCTAGCTCACTGCCTGCAAATGCTGCTTTGCATTTAGGAATGACTTTATGTTCATTCTCCTTATAAATACCTAGCAAAATCCCTAAGGGCTTATGTTTATTATGCATTTGTGAGACTTCTTGCAAAGATAGAATCTGCTTATTGCAGCCGGGCAAAAATAATCCTTGCTTCTCCTTTTGGTCATCAATGACAAAATCTATATAATCTTTCAAATAGCAATTAATATAATCTATCATACTATGCCCCCCCCCCCGTAAGCCAAAATACTCCCTCCGAGCGATTTAATCCCCTCCAAGGCAAGTGTGAGATTATTCACAAACGCGCTTTGTTTAGTGGCAAAGGCTAGTGCATCTTTTACATTTTGGCTAAAATCTATATCTAGATTCTGTATTTCCTCGCAAGGTGTGCAAAAATACACCATACTTTCTCCGCTAAAAAGATAATGCGCAGATTCTAAAATCTTAAAACCATTAGCTAGCAGCATATACTCAAGTGTGGGAGGTGTGAAATAATTTATATGCTCCTCCCATATAAAGCTCATATCCCCTCTAGCAATGGCACTAGCGCAATTTGGCACTTCTATCATCACTACAGAATCTACATCGCACAAAAGCCTAATCCCGCGCAAAAAAGACTCCATATCCTCAATATGCTCAAACACATGCCGCGTATAGATGAGATTAAATGCGCCATAAATGCCCTTTATCTCTGCTGCCCTTTTTTCATCAAAAAATCCGCTTAACACCTCTAATCCCCTATTTTTTGCCATTTCATACACATCTTTTGAAGGCTCAATGCCCACTGCTATGCGCGTATCCATACACTGCATAAGCTGGCTTAAAAACGCGCCATCATTGCAGCCTATTTCTAGCACATTGCCACTTTTGACATACGCACTAAGCTTATGCAGGAGTGCGCTAGCGTGTGGGTGGTTTTTCCACGAGGTGGGAAAGAGATAATTTTGATAGAGTAAGTCTTGCGAAAGCGGCTTTTTAATCTGCATAAAGCCGCAATGCTCACACGCACATACTTCAAAATCCCATTTGAGCGGACTTACAAGCGGCATGGGAGAGAGCTGTTTAGTTAAAAAATGCCCTCTTGTCTCCCACACATTGCGCAAGTTAGGACTTTTGCAAACTCTGCATTTGGTGTTTGTCATGCTTACTCCTTTAAGTTTTAAGATACTGCTCTAATGCCCACTCTATGCTATGAGGATTAAAGCCTAAAAGCTCTCTTGCCTTTGTAATATCAATGCGCGCGCTAAAGTTATTGCTAGATTCTGTATGGCTTACTTGGATTTGAGAATCTGAACGCAAAAGCGACTTTAAAAAATAAGCTATCTCATACAAGCTCATCGCATTTGATGCGCTGGTATAAAATAGCTCATAGCCGCTGCGCTCCCGCCCATATTGATAAGCCCGCATAAGCACATCTAGCACATCATTTATATGCAATAAAGTGCGCATATACCCCCCCCCCCCCCCCCCCCTCCCCCCCCCCCCCCCCCCTAATTTTGCCTTTTGCACGCCTGTGTCTGACCAGCCTAACTATGGCTTTGCCCTATTTATGCCTGTTTGATTACCCACGCTCTATGCTCGTTTTAAAAAGTCAATTTGCTCACCATATTAATATTTACCCCAAAGATTCATTGAATATTT
>NZ_JRPR02000016.1 GCF_000763135.2 Helicobacter jaachi
CACAAAAAAGCTATTATTTATCTTTTAATCTATCCTCTAAGCGCCATAATCTCCACTCTTGCACGCCTACCCAGCCCGCCAAAATCACAAGCATCAAAAATTCTAGTGTCATTTTTGCTCCTTTAAAAAAATATGTTACAATACACCACGAGGCAAATTAAGTCCTAAGCCGAAGCTTAGGGCAGCTAGCTTGTCAAAAGCTTGCAAATCGCCAGAACATAAAAAGCGATTTGGAGAATTAACGCTGCAGCTCTTAATTTTTCCATTTGCCTTACTCCTTTCTTAAAAGTTATAAAAGGTAGCCCATTACCTTTTATAATGTAATTATACATTTTTAATGCTTTTTTATACCTTAAAATTATACATTTATAATTGACTTTTACTATAAAAATTTACTAGAATGAAAAAAAAGAAAGGTTACGAATGGATACAAAAGCATTTAAAATAAAACTTATTGAAGCGGGTTTGAATAACCAAGAGTTTGCCAAACTTAGCGGCTTAAATCCCAAATCTATCACCAATTGGAATCAAGAAGGTAAGTTTCCTCCAGCTTGGGTCGAGCCTTTTTTAGACTTTTACACAAAAGCCAAAAAATACGATAATCTCATCGCCGCTTATCCCAAATTAGCGCAATAAAGAGCGTAAAAACATCAGCTTTTAAGAGAAATAGCAAAACTTCTTTAAGGAGCTTACACAGCTCCTTAAAAATCTCTACATTTTTGCGCCATTTTAGCGCCTAAACACCTTTTCAAAAAGCTTTTAAAGCCCTCACTCTAATCCCTCAAAAAACTCCTTTGTGTAGAGCAAATCAAAGCGCACTTTTAATTCGCTATCCGTGATAGAATCCCTCCTGCGCGTATTTTTAGAGAGATATTGTGGCATTCCGCCCTTTTTACTAGCCTCTGTGCCCTCCCGCACGATTCTAATTGCTTCACTCACGCTCTGCTTGCGCAAGGGCAGGGCGAGCTTTATGGTATTGTGGCATTCTATGCAGCCTGTGCCATTCCACACTTCTAAGTTTTTTTGTAGTTTTAGCAGACTCACGCGCTCTCTATCATCGGCATTTATTTTTTTGAAAACTGCTTCATTGCTCGCAATAAGCGTTATTTGATTGTCATAAATCACTTTTAAATCCTGCCTTAGCCCAGAAACAGAAAAATAAAAAAACACAGATACCAAAATCAGCACTAAGATATTATTTTTCATTACTCACCACCTTTCACCCCGCCGCAATGCTCGCACACCTTTGGCTGCTCCTGTGTGGTTTGCGCATGTGGCACTTCAGGCGTTAAATCTGCGCAAGGCTCACTATGTGCAGCATTTCCCTTAATATCCTCAAAATTCCTCATAGGCAGTATTTGCTCATCGCCATAGCGCTCCTTTAAAAGCTTATTAATTTCTTTGCTAAAGATAATAAGCGCAGTGGTGATGATAATTTCAGGCACAGAAGCTGCAAAATACGCCGTAGTGAGCATTGTCCATAAATCATTACTCACAAATTGCGGCAGATAGTTGGAGTTAAAAAATAGCACGACAAAGATAAACACCCCCGTGCTTAGGATAAATTGCAAGATAAAAGCGTAGTATATGAGCTTTATGGGGAGATGTTTGATGTTTATGTATTGCGTAGCGAGGGCTATGGCTATGCTAAATATCCCAGCACACACGCACACAAGCAAGATAATCACCTTAGCGCCTAAACTCTCAAAATTTGATTCCATAGCTCTCCCAAAATATAATTTTTAAGAGCTACTTTTACTCTAATCTAGCGCATTTTAAAGGGGTAATATTTATAGCATCATATGTAGTTTAAGCTAAAAATTATAATAATATAAGTATAATACTAACGATGTTATACATCGGTTTGGGTTGGGTGGGGACTAACTTTTGGAGGCTTTTATGAGACATCATAAGCTAAAAAGGTTGGTGGTGAAGCTTAAGGCTTGGAGGTTAGAAATAACCCTCAAGCTCAAGCTGCTATAAAACCGACTTTCCCCCTTCGGGGGGTCAGTCATTATAGCAAATTTTTAGAAAGATTTTCAAATGGATAAACAAGAATTTAGAGACCTAATGAAGCAAGCAGGTTTCAAAAAAAAACTTGATTTAGCGCGTGCCTTAGGTTTAAGCTATCAAAGTGTAAATAATTGGGGAAGTAATTGCGACTATCCGCAGTATTTAAAGCCATTTTTGCTTATGGCGATTAAAGCTAAAAAATACGATGAGCTTATGGCAAGCTCGCACCATAAATAAAAGACAAACACGCGCAAAAACATTGACATTTTTATAAAATAGTGCTATAATTACGATGTGTTTAAGGGAGACTTTCTTTTTCTTACGATTTGGTATGAGAAAGGAGGTTAGAGATGATAAATATTTTAAGACTCTTCACAGAGTGTATAAAATTGATTAAAGAGCTGCTGACACTCTTTAATCTCATTTTCAAAAACTAGCTTTATAAAAAGCTCTGGCATTTTAAAAGTTCCCCGCTTAGTTTTCTCTTAAACACACACAAATTCATACCAAATCAGCGGGGCTCTTTGGTATGAGAATCTTTTTAAAGAGGCGCAAAATGGCTAAAATTTTTCATTGTCCCCACTGCAACGGCGAGATTAACCCCACTGCAATTTTGCAAGGCAACAATAAAAAAGTTACTAATTGTATCGTTTGTGGCAAATCCTTTGAAGGCTCTAAAAAATCTAAATTCTGCTCAAACGCCTGCCGCCAGCGCGACAAATACGCCAGAGCCAAACAAATCACTCATACCCCTTTAAAAGCGCAAAAGCCCTCACACACGCATAAATAAGCCGCGCTTTCAAAGGATTAAAAGCCTTTGTCTCAAGCATAGATTCTAAAAAAATCTCATCAGCCTCTTTGCGTGAAATCTTGCCCTTATGAAACTGCTCGCATAAATAATCATGCAAAATAGCGCATTTTAGCCCTCTACCAAATTTATTTACAAAAAAATGCGCGCCAAAATTGCTAAAACCATCGCTCCTAAAGCCTTTTGGCACGATGATGCAATGCTCTAATTTTTCACCCATAATATCTAAACGCAAAGGCGCACGATAATAATAAAACCCCTCCAAAAGCGTGATACTCTCACCCTTATCGCTCATAATAAGCCGCAGCTCACTTGTAAAACTACGCATTTTATCTCTTAGCTTTCAAAGCTTACTTTAAAGCCGCTAGCGGGCTTACATACACAATTTTAGCTAGCTCCTGCTCATTTTTAGCCTTTTGAATTTTATCTTGTAGCATTTGCCTATTTCCTACTAAAAGCGCGATAGCTGTGCTATATTTGGCACTTTTCTCCAGCACTTTTTGGCATAATGAATCTAAATTTATCCCGCGCGCCTGTGCAAGAGCAGCTAAAAGCGGGCAAGAAGAGACGACTTTTGAGGCTAAATACGCTCTAGCCTCGCTCTCTTGCACACTCCATGTCAAAAGCTCATCACTAGGGATATACTCGCCCTTAATGCTATCGCACTCATATTCAAAATTTATATTTATCTCTTGGAGCTTTTCACGCTTTTGCGCGCTTAAATCAGGCTTTATAAACGCGTGAGTGAGTGAATCCACTTGCGTGCCTACCTTTACCCACGCTAGCTCATCTGTTGTAAGCTCTTTAACTTCTAAATCCTGCTCATTCCACTCGCTAAGCTCATTTTTAGTAAAAATCTGCGCTACTTGCGCGTTTTGGATAAGGGCGTAAGTTTTTCCTTCTTGTGCTTTCATATTTTTTCGCTAGCTTTTTGGCTGGCGCGTTGGCTTTTTGGCTAAAAACGGTTTCGCAAAGTGTGCGGGTCTTTATGTTTAATAAACTCCCTCGCTCACGCGCTGCACAGCGCCAAAACTAGCTCCAAAATCCTGTCGCGCCTTTTTGTATGGCAAAAAACTTGTTCGCGCTCCTTTCATAATTTTGGCGCATTTTGCGATAAATTCACGCCATAAAAAAGGGGTAAAAATATATTTAAACACATTTTTATAGTATTTTGATATGATTATGCTGATGTTACGCATCGGTTTGGGCGGGTGGGCAGAATACCACTTTTGAAGGCTTTGTATGAAAAAGACGAAGTTTAAAAAGTTGGTTGTAAGACTCAAGCTCTGGAGGCTTAAAATAGCCTTTAAGCTTGAGATATAACCGCTTTCCCCTCTTTTTTAGAGGGGTTAGGCGGATTATAAAAGTTTAAATCTTAAATATAGCTTTTATCATGCAAAACTACGCAAAAAGGCAAATTTAATGGACAAAGCACGCTTTATGGAGCTTTTTAAACAAACAGGCTTTAAAAATAAAAACGAGCTAGCCAAATATTTAGGCATTCCGCACGCTACTTGTAATAATTGGGGTTCTACCACGCCATACCCAAAGTGGCTAGAGAGCTTTTTAAACACCTACATCGAGCTAAAAACGCTTAAAGAGCAAATCAAAAATTGATTTTTATAACATTATGCGTTATAATGAATCAAAGGAGCGGCATGATTATAAGCTTTAAAGATAAAGAAACGCTAAGCTTCTATAAGAGCGGTAAAAGCAAAAAGTTTCCTAAACAAATCCACGCTCGCGCCCTTTTAAAGCTTGATATGCTTCATGCTAGTATAAATTTAAAGGATTTGCGCTCCCCTCCAAGCAATCACTTAGAGAAGTTAAGCGGAGACTTAGAGGGGTTTTATAGCATTCGCATAAATGAAAAATATCGCATTATTTTCACTTATGAAAACGCCACTGCTGCGCAGGTTTGCATTACAGATTATCACTAAGGAGTTACAATGACACGACGCCCCTCACACGCAGGAGAAATCTTAAAAGAGCTTTATCTTAATGATTTAGGCATAAGCCAGCAAGCTTTTGCAAAGGCTTTGGGTGTGAGCTTTCGCACCATTAATGAGATTGTGAATAAAAAACGCGCAATTAGTGTTGATATGGCACTGCGTTTAAGTCTTGCACTTGGCACTACACCGCAGTTTTGGCTTAATTTGCAAAATAATTATGATGTATTTTTAAAAGCAAAAGATAAAAAATTAGCAGACATTAAGCCACTTTTTGCGTGAGAAGCCAAAAGAGTTCTTTTGCACCAGCTTATGCGCATAAAGCTAATAAATCACACTAAAGCTATGACTCCCATAGCTATGCCTGCTCCCACTCCCTGCGCCATATCTAAAAATAAGCGTGCCTTTAGCATTTAAAGTCAAAGCCGCCGCGATACTCTCTCCGCTTTGTGCTACTTGTTTTGTGTGCGCATACATACCACTCCAGCTACTCCAGCCTTTTGTGCTGCCTCTCCAGTGGCGCTCTTGTGATAGAAATCCGCCCATAGAGCCACCCCCACCGCTTAGATGATATAAAAGCGCGCCATTTAAAATCACCTGCACACTATTGCCATGCGCACCATTATTATAGTAGCGCGTGCCTTTTGTGGGCTGATGCCAACCATAAGTAATCTCCCCAGCACCCGCCTGCGCGCTAAAAAACACATCAACAGCATAATCATTTGGATTTTCTATCACAAAATCAAAGCCGTGATTGCCACTATGGCGATAGCTTTGGTTAAACACCTGCCCATCAATGCAATATTTTTGCGTTTTTTCAATTTGCATATCTTTTGCCTCTCACTTATCTTTTTAAAGCTCTCTTAAGCCTTTTTTGCCGCGCCTGCAGTATTTTTTGCGCTAGCGCCCGAATTTTGCTCCTCTGTCTCTGCGGGCAGCTTTTCTGTAGGCAGCGCGGGCGCTTTATCTTTATCATCTTGTGTAGGCAGTGGCAGCACCTCACTCCAAGAGATGATGCAAATCCCGCCACTTGCGATAGTTATAGGCACATTTTCTTTAAGCTGTAAAACCGCGCTTTTGCAATCGCCTCTTTGCCCATAGCCATTTGCATTCCCCGCGCCTCCATTTGCGCTCAAAAAGCTCCCAAAGCTGCTTGCACCCCCACCACTCCATGAATTTGTCGCACCAGTCCCACCGCGCAAAAACACAAAGTAAAATTCCACATCTTTTTTAAGCTCAAAAGTCCCGCTAGCGCCAAAAGTTTGGCTTTTGAAATTTGTGCCATAAGTTTGCTGCGCTATTCTAATATTATTCACAATTTGCGTTAAATCCGCCACCTGCGCAGGCACACTATTATGAATAGCCTCTAGAAATGAATCTTTATTCATTGTCATTTCATTTAAATGCGCATCTTTGCTCACGCGCATAGTTTCTAAATGCGCATCTTTTTGTGTCTCTAAGGTTTTTAGGTGTGTCTGTGTTTGCGTATCTAGCTGCGTGCTTAGCGTGCTTTTTAAATCCTCTAGCTCTGTTTTATGCGCATCTTTCTCATGGCTAAGTTGTGTGGATAAATTATTCTTTTGTGTATCTAAATCTTTGCTATACGCATCTTTGTCATCGCTTAACTCTTGGCGTTTTTGTGCAGTGTGCGTATCAATAGCACTTATGCTTTTATTTTTTGTGTCCTCAATCTCTTTAAGATACGCGCTCTTTATAGATTCAAATTCAGCCTTTATAGCCTCAAAATACAGCAAAAACGCCTCGATTTTCTTATGCGTTTGATTAATTTGCTCTTGCTTGCTAGCAAAGTTTGCCTCTAGCTCGCTTCTTGTTTGCTCTAAAAAGTTCTGAAAATCTCTCAAATCCTCCAACGCCTCTTGCTTTTGCGCTTCTAGCTCATCGCTCAAAGTTTCTTTATGCTCGCTTAATTCCGCGCTTAGAGAGGTTTTTAGCGCTTGGAGATTATCGCTTAGAGTTTGGGCAAGCTGCTTAAATTGCGCAATAGATTCTGTGCTAAGCTTTGTAAAGTTTGCCAACAGGGCATTAAATTTATCCGCATATTCTACAAAATAATCTTTTTGCGCCTCTAGAGCTTTAAGCTTCTCTAGCTCCTCTTGTATGAGTAATTTTGTAGCATTAAACTCATTTTGCTCCCTCTGCACATCTTCTAGCACCTTTACGCACGCGCGCAAATTATCACTCACACTTTTAGCATTTAAATTTGTATTTTCCTCAATTTGTGAGGCTATTTTTACTTGCGCTTTAATGTTTTCTAGCATTTGCGCACTTTGGTTTGAATGATTCTCAAAAAGTTCAATTTGCGCATCTACTTTCTCTAAAAATTGCGCGATGTGAGCCTTTAGCTGCTCATTTTTATCCGCTATTTTATCGCTCTGGCTTTGTATTTCTTGCAAAGATAGCTCATAATTCACATACACTTCGCGGGAGAATAAAAGCAAAAATTCCATACCTTTTAAGCTTAAATGCGTATTTAAAAGCACGCTATCATTAGCGCGCACTTGTGTTTCTACTTCTTTTAAAATATCATCATATTTTGTTTGTATTTGCGCTTGTGTTTGCTCTTTTGTTGGTGTATCTGGCGCAGTTTCTGGCTCTTTAGAATCTGGCTTCTCTGGCTCTTTCTCTGGTGTTTCTGGTGCAATTTCTGGCTCTTTTTCAGGCGCTTTCTCTGGCGTTTTAGAATCTGTCTCTGTTTGTGTCTCTGGCGTTTTGTTAGTTTCAGGCTGCGCCACTTCAGGCGTTTTATTTTCCTCTTTTATTTCAGGCGCGGGCGGTTCTGGCTCTACTTTGTTTTCAACTTCAGGCGCACTCTCTTTCTCTGGCACTTTGTTTTCCTCTTTAGATTCGGGTGCTGGCGTTTCAACTTCAGGCGCTTTCTCTGGCGTTTTGCTATCAGGCTCTTTAGATTCAGGATTTTTAAGCGCGTGTGCATCGTTTAAAAGTTTGGCATATTGCGCAAAGTTTGTATCATCAATTTGCGCAGATTCTAAGCTTTTTAGCACATTTTCGCGCCCTTTTTGGCTCAAATTTTGCTGCGCGCTTACAAACTCCACAAATGCATTCACACTACTTATTTTTGCCATTTGCTCATCTGTAGCATGCTCAATGCACAGGCGCATATACACGCCTGCTTGCCCTAAGCTTTCAAGTTTTTGTTCAATTTGCTCTTGTGTCATTTTTTTCACCTAAAGATAAAATTTTAGGTATTTAACGACAAATCCCGCGCATAAAAAAGGGGTAAAAATGCATTATTTACTTTTACTATCATGTAAAAAATCGCGCGTAGTTTTACTAAGCGCTTGCGTTCTATCTTTTACTATTTCATTGCGCGCGGCACTTAGAGCTTGTGTGTTGGCAATATGCGCTTGCGCTTCATATTTTTTACTTTGCGCTTGTGTTTGGGCAATATCAGCTTGCATTTGAGCTTTTTGCATAAATGCTAGCTCGCTTTGGGCTTGCTCTTGTGCTTTAGCGCTTTCTTGTGCATTTTTATCAACTGCTTGCAATACTTCCTCAATATCCTCCGTAATTTGAGAATCTACATCTTTTAGCATGAGAGGTAAAAGCTGCGTAATAATATCAGGGCGCACATTAGCAATAGTTTTTAGCATTTCACTCCAGTGGGCGAATCGCTCCTCACTGCCTTGCTGCTTTAATTGTGTTTTATACACTAGGTCAAATACGCCGATTTTTAGCGTATTTTGCGGATTTGTGTTGATATTAAAGTAGCGCTCGCCGCGTTTTTTATCAGTGATTCTAAACACTTGCTCTTTAGTGTAGTAATGCTCCATAAGGGCTAAAACCTTCTCATACATCAATCTATCAGCATTGTCTGCGCTATTTACATAATATTGCAATCCCAAAAGTCCTGCTTCACGCCTTTGGGCAATGGCAGTGCCGCTTTGTCGATTTGTAGCCATAGCTAGGGCTTCATCATTTAATCCGCTTATGATTTTAGCAATATGCCTTTTTTGCTCACTCTTAGCATTTAGAGCTTGAATGTCTGCATGATGCTGGATAAATTGTATTTTATTCTCCCTTAAAGCTCCACTTCGCACGCCAACTACAGCATTATCCTTAGTAATTTCATTAAAAAACTCCTCACTATCCTCCACAGCATCGACTTCATAGAGTGCTTTAGTCGTGCTTAGCATATTTGCCATTTTTACTTCTGCAAAATTAATATAATCTTGTATAGGCTTTAAATCTCTAAAGATTCCATACCAATTATCTTTATGGTCAATATTATACTTTGCTACGATAAAAGGGTGGATATTTGGTCTAAAAGGCTTAATCTCATAGCTATAGATTCTATCATTTGGATTCCAAATGTAGCGATTCCAGCTATAGCCGCAAGCCTCACTATCATTTAGCTCTTTTACCCAAGTTTCAATGATAAATGCCCGCTTATCCACCAAATCATTTTTAGACAAATAAATATCTTTAGTTTTAAGCAAAATTTGCGCTTGCGTGAGGCTAATATTTTGCTTTTTATGGAATCTACTTGCATCTAGCGCATTTTTATCCACACTATAGCTATCCACTAAAAAGCTTTGTGTGGGGATAGATTTAAGCGATATAAAATAATTTTGCGCACTATCTTTATTAATCCATAGTTCCACCACGCTCATACCCATAAGCAAGTCAAAATCACGCTTATAAATTTCTTTTTCATACTCACTTTGCTGGTTAAACACACGCAAAAGGTCGGTTAAAACACTGCTTAATGCTCTATCCTCCTCCTGCCTACCGCTTACTTTGATTTCAGTAGCACTTTGTAATTTATAGCCCAAAATCTTATCGCAAATCATTTTATAGAGATTTTCATAAATAGGTATCTGCCCTCTAGATTCTAATTTTTGCAGCTCTAAAGTATCAAATTGACTTCCATGATAGTATTTTTTAGCCTGTTTGTATTCCTCTATGCTTTTATAATTGCTTTGCTCATCAAGCTCTAGCATAGCATTTAGCTCACTTAAATTTAGCATTAAAACTCCGCCTTTGTGTAGAGATTTGTCGGCGCTTGAGATTTGTTTATAAGCGCACGCAAGTTGTTTTTTTCAAGCTCAAATTCAGTCCTAAAAGCCTGCAGCTTAGCTATATTTTGCGTATGTGTTTCTATAAGTAGCACATCGCACAAACTTCCTAAAGCTATGGCTTTATTAAACATAAAATCAAGCCCTAATTCATCATCACCGCTTTGCAAAAGCGGCATAAAAAAGCTAGCAATAAGCTTAAATTCAGCCCTTTTGTGCGGATTCTTAGCAATATTATAGATATTTTTGCGCAGATGATATAAGCAAGGCTCTGTGTGCCTTAGAGCCATTTTTAAGCTTTTATAGCCCAAAGGCGCGCCATTAAGCTTGCATTCATAAATCACAGCAATTTGCAAAGGCAGGCTAAAAGGCTCATCGCACACCTCTTTTTGCAATGCATGCACATTTTGAGAAAACTCGCTAATAAGCTTATTGCGCACAAGGCTTAGTATTTCAAGCAGTTGCCCTTGAGAAAAGCGCAAATCATCAAGCTTCTCATCTCTTAATAAACTTCTTAAGATTAAAAGCGCATTAGCCGCGGGATTGTCCATTTACTGCCTTTGAGTGGGTAAAAGCACCACTAAAGTGCTTTCTTTCTCGTTAGAATCCGCCTCTTTTGGTTTTTGCTCTTCTTGTGGATTGTTTGGCGTTTGCAGTTTTTTAAACCAATTACTTATCTTTGCTCCAGTGGTAGAGCTATTCATACCTTGCGCGAAGGCTTTTGCTTTGTTTTTATCTACTGCCATTTCTTTTTGCGTTGGCTTTTGGGCTAAAAATGATGATTATTCGCGCGTGTTTTGGTCATTTGCGTTTAGCAAACTCCGCGCTCACACTTGCTCTAAAACATCGTTTTTATCTCCAAAATCCTGCCGCGCCCTGTCGCATAGCAAAACGCAGCTTTTTACGCGCTCCTTTCATAATTTTGGTGCATTTTTGCTCAAATTCACACCATAAAAAAGGGGTAATTTAAAAATTCCACGCCACGCGGCGAGTCCCACCATTTAAGAGGGGTCTATGCTGCTTACGCACCTTTATGCTTACAGGCATAGGTGCGCGCACTGCTGTGTGTGCGAGCGCACTAGCGATACAATCAATGCAATCATCTTTCCTAAAAGGTTTTGCGGGATTAAAGTGTAAAAGCTCCTTTTTTATCTGCTCTAAACCCCTAGCGCCGTGTAAAAAGCGCAAAAATCCTGTGTTGTAGTAAGGTTTTAGCGCCTTAATTTTCTCAATTTTGCTCACTTTGCGGCTTGGCGCGTAGGAAGTGATGAGATTTGTGATGATATTTTGCCCTTTTGCTTTTAAGTTTGTATTAATTTTAATAATCTCCTTTTGCAGCAGCCGCTCTAAAATCAGCCCACCCCCCTCACTTTCGATAAACACCTGCGCTTTGGGGAATTTCAGCATCAATTCTAGCAAGTTTCTTAAACTCTCCTCCTCGTCCCAAATGCCATAAAGGCAGTCTTTTATCGTGTATGCCTCCACGCCTTGCAAATTCTCTACGCCCACCACCACCATAGCGCGATTATCCGCTGCTCTATCCAAAGAAATGGCATAATCCACAAAAATATACTCATTATGCGCGCCTAGCTCGTATGAGGGGATAATTTTAAAAT
>NZ_JRPR02000017.1 GCF_000763135.2 Helicobacter jaachi
TGATTATAGAAAATGTAAGCACAGATTTAGCCAAGGCGATTAAAAGCGTAGCAAAACTAACAAATGCCAAAATAACAACTAAGCCAAGTGCTAAAAAGCAAAAAGACGGCGCGCTAAAAGCGGCACTGAAAGATTTGCAAGAGGGTAACATAACCAAGTGGGATAGTCTTCAGTCATTTAAAAAAGCTATGCAGAGCTAAAATTACAAAGAGCCTAACATGTATAACCTTGAGACTACTAAGCGGTTTGATAAACAATACAAGAAGTTGTCTGCCAAAGACAAAGAGCAAACACTCAAAATAATAGAAAAACTGCTTGCAGGAGAGAGACTAGAGCCGCGATACAAAGACCATAAACTACAAGGCATATATAAAGACTTTCGAGAGTGCCACATAAAGCCCGATTTGCTTTTAATCTATCAAAAACACGAAGACATCTTAGTGCTAGCCTGCATCGCATTAGGCAGTCATAGCGACCTATTTTAGCTCCGGGCTGGATTCTATAGCTGTGATAAATTAGCAAAATTCATGAATCTAGCAGACTAATTTTGCCCTTGTGCGTGGTGATTTTGCCTTGATTTTTAAGCATTTTAAGCGCGCGTGATAGCGATTCTGGGCTAATGCTTAGCTCCTTTGCGATGTGGCGTTGGCTAAGCGTGGCAAGCTTGTGTGCGTGCGTGTTGAGGTAATGCAAAAGGCGCGATTGTAGATTTTGATTAGATTGGGCGATGTGAGATTCTAAAATGCGCACTTTCTGGCAGAGTGAAGCGATAAATAGCAAGCATATTTGATTATCCTGCAGGCAATGTGCGTGAAAGCTTTCAAAACTTATGCTAATAATCTCACAATCCTCGATACATTCGGCATTTGCAGGGTATGAGAGCTGCATAAAAAAGGGCATTTCGGCGATAAATTCAGGCGCGCTAAGCGTGTGGATAGTGCGTTGGGTAGTTTGATGAATGTCTTCTTTGCTTTTATACAGGCGCACTTTGCCCTTAAGGAGTAAAAACAAATATCTCGCCTCCTGCCCTTCAAAGAATAGAATCTGCCCCGCGCTATAGTGGCGCTTGCGCCCGATTTGGCTTAGTGTTTGGAATAGCTCTTGCATATTTGTCCTTTTAATCTTAACAATAATCAAGTTTTTTTCAATCATTTTATCTTAGCATTGCGCGTAATTTTAATATAAAGGATTGGCAATGGAGGCTTTATATCCATATTTTTTAACAATTCACTTAATATGCGCCATTATATTTTTGGGCTATATTTTTACCGATGTAGTCTTGCTTTCTCCACTAAGGAGGCTGCTTGGCGATGAGGCAGCGGATAGAATCTTTAGCATTATTATGAGACGGGGCGTAAAAATTATGCCCATATGTGTGTTGTTATTAGTTATCACAGGTGGCGCGATGATAAGCCGCTACATAGGCAGCTCGCAGGGATTTTTTGAGACACATTTGCAAATGCTGCTTGTGATTAAAGTGGGCTTAGCGCTCTGCATTGTGGCGATGGTTATCACTTCGCTTGTGTGCAAATTTTTAGGTGTAAGAAACCCTATCGGTGGTATCATTCACCCTGCAGTTTTGGTGCTTGGATTTTGCATCGTAATCCTTGCAAAACTCGCATTTTATCTCTAAACTTTTAAGGAGTGGCGATGAAGCATAAAGACATTGATATGGATTCTATCCGCAGGCTTATGGATATTTTCTATGGCAAGATACGCGCGGATAAAACAGGGCTAGGCGATATTTTTAATAATAAAATTGGCACAAGCGAGGAGGAGTGGAGCGCGCATAAGGCAAAGATTGCAAGCTTTTGGCAGGGTATGCTCTTAAGTAGCGGGGATTATAATGGACAGCCGCTCAAGGCGCATTTGGAGTTGCCACCATTTCCGCGCGAATTTTTTGCCACTTGGCTCAAACTTTTTGAGGAGAGTTTGAAAGAAGTGTATGAGAGCGATGAGCCTGTGGCGATTATCCTGCACCGCGCACAGATGATAGCCCAACGATTTCAATATATGATTTATGAGAGCGGGTATAATCATTAAAGTTTTGTGTAGCAATCGCGCATTTAGGTGATTTAGCAATTTTTTATAGGGCAAATAGTTGGAGGGTAGAAGTGGAGAGCGCATTTGGATTAATAGCTTTTGTTTTGCTCTGCGCGTTTATGTGCTATAAGGTGTATATGCTTTTTAAGTGAGGGCATACAATCTCGCATAATTGCGCGCCTTTTAAAAGCCAAAGGCTAAAAATATAGCCTTATACCTAGCATACTTGTGGGGTGCAAATCACTAGCGCGCACATTGTTATTAAGCAAATTTACTCTAACAAGCAGGGCGAGATTCTGTTTGAGATTAATGCTAAAAGTAGTGTCAAGTAGGTGGTTAAAGTGCGTTGGGCTATAAGCTCTAAATTTATATTCGGCAGTAAATTTAAGGCGTGCATTATTTGATGCCACTATGCCAAGCACCGAAGAAAGCGCAAAATCGCCCTTATGCATATTGACAAAAAATGTCGGCTCAAGCATATAATACGCATAGGCAATATCGCCAAAATCAAGCGATAATCCTCCGCCAAATGCTGCAAAATAATGCAAAGATGTGTCATTAAAAGTGCGGTTAAAGCCCGTTTCTAAACGATAGGAAAAGGGTTTAAAAAATTTGCCCATAGGCGCTATTGAGGCAATGGATAAAATATTTAGCTCATAAATCTTTGCGCCTTTAAAATCATGCGTGCTAGTATCATAAAAGCCTAGCGCGCGCATAAACTCAATTTGCGAGCCTTTGAGATAACCTATGTCATTATCGGTAATATCATGGAAAGTGATACGAAAATCAAGCGCTGGGTGCGTGCCTTGCGCGTTATTTAGCACAAGGGGCGTTATTCTCAAACTGCGATTACCCTCCAAAATATTAGCAGGCTCTTTAATTGGCACAGGCGTGCTTGCACCTAGCTTTGAGCGCATAGAGGCAAGCTCGTGGGCAATATGCGTGTAAGTGTCTTTTTCTAGCTTGCCCTTAATGAAGCGATATTCGCTTAATTCCATAGCAGATTCTAAAATATATTGCTTGCTTTGTGTGTTAAACGCGGGATTATCAAGCATTTGCGCCATTTGCACAGAATCTAGCGCGGTATTGGCAAGCTTTTTTGCCATGCTTACTTCTTTAAAGCTCATTAATTTTTCATACGCATAAAGCTTGGTGCGCTTACTTGGGCGATAGGTAAAGTTTGTGATGAGATTAGCGCGCTGCAGGGCAAAAATGGTCTCTGGCGGATTAACTTGATAGATAAACTCATGGCGTAATTTTAGGCTAGGGCGCGCGACTTCAAGCAGCCACAGCACATTATATGAGCAGTTTCTATGGAAAAAATAATATGAGCTAAAGCCATCGCTTAGCTCCCACATATGTTTATAGAGCTGCATAATCTCATCACGATTAAAATTAAGCTCATACTCCCACATATCGCGTGCTTCGGTGTTTGAGTATTCTTTGATTTTATTATAATAGGGCAGTATGTCATAGCTCCCTGTATAGAATCCAAAAAGTCCCTTAAATGCGAAAATAAAGGCATTTTCTTGGCTCTGGTCGGCATCGGCTTGATAATTTATTGCAAAGGCGAGTAGGCGGGATTGAAATACAGAATCTAGCAGCAAAAATGTATGTCCAAACATCGAGGCGGGCGAATTAATATGCGCTGAAGGGAAAATCATGCTCGCCTTTGTGGGCGCGATATAATTTAGCATAGCTTTAAATTCTGCGCAATCTAGTTTGGGCAAATGCGTAAAATCTAAATGCTTTGAGAGATAGGCAAATCGTGCGGGGAAGCGGCATAGCGCGTGATAATCTTGTGGCTCAATGGAACGCGTGGGGAGCTTTATATCATATTTTTTATACTCCTCAATCACTACTTTGCGCTTATCAATAATGGCTTGAGGCACGACTATTTCACTTACAGGCTGATAAAATGCCCTAATGCTTGCCTCAAGCTCATCTTGGGCTAGGTGCTTAGAATCTGCAAAGTGCGGCGTAAGAAAAAAGTAGGGTGAAATAATTTCGCTTGTATTTTTATCGATGTGTAATAAATCTTTCCACTCTTTTGTGTCTGCTAAATGCAATTCTCGCGCCTGCTGCAGCAAATGCTCAATGGCTTGCATTTGCGCTGGAGTTATAGAATCTGCTTGAGTGGGTGATACATTTGGAGAGTCTGCAGATTCTGTATTTATAGAATCTAGCGCATGAGAATCTAAAGCGTTAGAATCTGGGGCAGTGGAATTTGCTTTTATAGAATCTAGTGCCGCATAATGAATATTTTCCTGAATATCTTGCGCAAAAACACAAGCCAAACTAAAGATATAAATTAAAATTAATGGGGATAAAAAACGCATAGATTAAATGAATAAAATTCTTGAATGCCCTCTAGATTCTATAGAATCTAGAGGAGAGGCATTATAAAGAAGCAGCTCCATCAAGCACATCTGCGCTTTGAGCATTTTTGCTTGCATAGAGTTTGTTGTAGTTTTCTTGTAGTGCTACTTTAAATGCTTCTTTTTCTGTTACATTCAAAAGCTCTACAAGTGTATCAAGATGCTCGCCTTTACCTTGTGCGATTTCTTGAGAAAGAGAGTCCATATTTGCAGCTACAAACTCTTGTGTGCGGCTATCCATAGCGATTGAGCCACTTTTACAGCCAAGTGTTCCTGAAGTGATACCAAATGTTTGGTTCCAAGAAGTGCTGTTTGTAGTTACTTGCAATAGATTCCAAATAAGACCTTGCTTGTCGATAAGGTATGAACCAAGACCGCAACCTGTGTTAGTGTTTGCCGCAGCAAAAACACCGCTTACCAAACTTGAGCTAAGAGCCAAGCTAACAAGAATTTTTTTCATCATCTGTCCTTTTTGTGGGATATGTTTCAAAAGAAACGCCGCATTCTACCAAAAAAAAAAAAATAGGCAAATAGTACAAAAAAATGATTGTTAATCACAAAAGCGTTTAAGTATTTCATCATAAGATTCTATGCGTCTATCGCGCAAAAATGGCCACATACGGCGCACCTCCTCGCTGCGCGCTAAATCAATATGCGCATATAAAATCTCCTCTGCCTCCTCACTAGCTTGCGCTAAAAGTTCGCCTTGCGCACCAAAGGCAAAGCTTGAACCCCAAAAGCGTATTCCGCTGCCCACACCGCTTATATCTTTTTCAAAACCTACGCGATTAATGGCTAAAGTAGGTAAGCCATTAGCAATGCTATGCCCCCTTTGCACGGCAATCCACGCTTGCTTTTGCCTTGCTTTCTCCTCTATACTATCCTCATCAAACCACCCAATGGCTGTGGGATAAATGAGCATTTGCGCACCTTTTAGCGCCATTATGCGCGCCGCTTCAGGATACCATTGGTCCCAGCAGATAAGCACGCCAAGCTTGCCTAGACTCGTGCAAATAGGCTCAAAGCCCAAATCGCCCGGAGTAAAATAGAATTTTTCATAAAATTGTGGGTCATCAGGAATGTGCATTTTGCGATATTTGCCAGCAAGTGAGCCATCTTTTTCAAACACAAGGGCGGTATTGTGATAAATGCCTGCTGTGCGCTTTTCAAAAAGTGAAGTGAGCAGCACAATGGAGTGTTTTTTTGCCAGCGCGCTAAAAAAGGCTCTATCTGCGTCAAAATCGCTAGCATAGTCAAAAAAGCGTGAATTTTCACTTTGGCAAAAATATTCACGCGTGTGCAGTTCTTGCAGTGCGACAAGCTGCGCGTCAGAATCTGCAGCCTCTTTAATCATACGCGCGCTAGATTCTATCATCGCTTCTCTACTGCCTTTGTATGCCTGCTGCAAAAGCGCGACTTTAATGTGTGAGGGGGTATTCATAGAATCTACTCCTCATCATCATATTCGCTATCAGGATTGGCATAGTCGTCATCATCATAATTGTATGAGTAGTCTTCATCGCCCTCATAGTCCTCATCATAATCCTCTCCATATTCCTCCTCGTAGCCATCATAGCCCTCTTCATTGTCAAATTCATCTTCATATTCATCATCTAAATCTTGCAAATCATCAAAATCCATTTTTAATCCTCCTTGAGTATATCTTGAACTATCTCACTTGCAATGGTTAGCCCAAAGCTCGCCGTTACAGCGCTAAAGCTGCCTAGTGGCTTGCAGCGTGGCACTTCAGGGCTAAAGACGGCTTTGAAAGGCTTTTTTACCCTTGCTTTTTTGAGATTATCACGCAATTTGCGCGCGAATTTATCCCCATAGCTTTTCCAAATATTATCCACGCGAATATTTAGGGGGCTTAATTTTTTTGCGCTACCTGTGGAGACAAGATACTTGCCAAATGGCTTATTTGCAGCAATTTGCGCGATTTGCACTTTAGCATTTATATCATCAATGGCATCAATTATATAATCAAAAGTCATAATATCAAAGGTATGGAGAAATTCCTCATTTACGCGCTCATTTATGGGCTTTACGCCCTTATACATATCGGCTAATACATGCACTTTAGATTCTCCCACATGCTCTGCGCCGATTTGTCGGTTTTGGTTAGTTACATCAAAGTAATCTTTATCCACAATGGTGATATTCTGCACGCCACTGCGATAGAGGCAATCTAGTGCAAAGCTCCCCACGCCACCAACGCCAAACAACACCACGCTTTTACTTTGCAAATGCTCAAAATGCGCGCCAAAAATAATGCGCGAGCGTGTGAATCTATCAATTACTTCACTCATTTATCTATCCACGAGCAGAGATTGGCATTATCCTCATAGCTTGTCATATCAAGCTTAATTGGCGTAATGGACACATAATGTTCAAATGTCGCTTTAAAATCCGAGCCATTGGCATATAGCGTATCTTTGCGCTCCTCCCATTGCAGCGGGTGCAAGCCTAGCCAGTAGTATTCTTGCCCGCGTGGATTGCGATGCAGGTGTGCTTCATCGGCATAGATTCTATAACCCATTTGCGTGATTTTGTATCCTTTGCATTCCTGCGGGGTAATGGGCGGGATATTGATATTAAGAAATTTGCGCTCCCCTAGCGGATAGCCTTTTTCAAAAATCATTGTAATAATGTCTTTAATGGCTTGTTTGGCAAGGGAAAAATCACAATGTTTTGTGCGATTTCTATCGTCCATAATTTGTGAGATAGCTAGTGAGGGAACGCCCTGAATGCACGCCTCCATAGCCCCTGCACAAGTGCCAGAATAAGTAATATCCTCTCCCATATTTGAGCCTAAATTGATGCCAGATACTACCAAATCAGGCTTAAAATCCTTATACAGCGTGTTTAGAGCCAAATACACGCAATCACTAGGCGTGCCATCATCAAGCTTATAAAAATCATCATCAAGCCGCACAAAGCTTAGCGGGCGTGTGAGAGTTAGCCCATGCGCGCAGGCGGATTTTTCGCTTGCAGGCGCTACAATCATAATATGCGCTATATCGCTTAAAGCCTCTCTTAGCGCGAGTAAGCCGCTAGATTCAAAGCCATCATCATTAGTAAGTAGAATTTTTTTCATACAATATCCTTAAAATAATCTTGCAAAAGTGCAGTGAAATTTTCACAAAGCGGAGCTTCAAAGTGATGAATTTTATCCAAAAGCTCTTGTTTTTTGCGTGTAAATTCTTTTTGCGCGCCCTCTAAGCCAAGCAGATTTACATAGCTATTTTTATGCGCGTCATTATGCGTAGTTTTGCCCGCCTGCTTAGTATCAAGGCACACATCAATAATATCATCACGCAATTGAAAATAAATGCCAAGCTCTAAGCCAAAGGCATACAACGCAGCAGTGAGTTTAGAATCTGCATTTGCAATAATAGCGCCAAATTCTAGCGCGGTGGCGATAAGTTTGGCAGTTTTGTTTGTGTGAATGATTTGGAGTTGCTCAAGGGAAAGCTTTGTATCCTCAAACGCACAATCAAGCACCTGCCCTAGCACCATACCGCCAATGCCCGCATTAAGAGCTAGGGCATGTATGAGCGCGAGTTTTGTTTGCGCATCTAGCCTTGCTTCCGTAAGTAAGGCAAAGGCGTAGGTATTTAGCCCATCGCCTACAAGCAGAGCAAGCATCTCCCCATACTTTGTGTGCAAAGTGGCATGCCCGCGCCTAAGAGAGGCATTATCCATACAGGGCAAATCATCGTGGATAAGCGAATAAGTATGAATACACTCAATGGCAAGTGCGGGAAGATAGGCATTTTTAATCATTTGCGGCGCGAGGGCGTTAGTTACGCAAAAGAGCAGGGCAGGGCGGAAGCGCTTGCCACCATTTTTCATCATCTCCCACAAAGCCACTTCATATTCTAAATGAAAGCTTGGAATGCGCGGCGCTTGCTCAATGAGAAATAACTCAAAATCTTTTAGAATCTCAAAAATATTTTGCTGCATATTTGCTCCCATTTCTATTTTTACACTTACACTTTGATGAAAATCTCAAGATTATCGCGCATAATTAAAAGCTGCATTTTGCCCTCAAATCGCTCATCAAAACGAGATTGTGAAAGCAGCCATTTAAGCCTTTCAAAGCGTTTATGCGCGCTAGTGGTTTGAGACGTGATAATTGGCTCTTTATTTATCCATAAGATTCTATCGCCCGCGCGTAATTGGCTAAAACGCCCAGCCATAGCGGGATTAATAGACACAATGGTCATATTTTCATCAATATTAATGCCAAAACGCTCCAAAAATGTCTCTTTTAGCAAAAAGCCTCCATATCTTTGGCTTACACGCACGCTAAGAGTGAGAATCTTACCTTTGCGTTTAAGCGTTACTTTAGCTAGAGAATCTTTTTTAAGATTGCTGATAATCCATTCGGCTTGCCCGCTGTTTAGGACTTTTGTGCCATTAATGGAGAGCAATTCATCGCTAGGCTCAAAGGGATTATTTGGCATAAAGGGGTCAATAGTGCTAACAATAGCCTTGCTAGATTCTAAACGAATGCCCAAATCACCATAGTATGGGGACTTTTGCGCAAGAAATCTATCAATATATTTTTTTTCTATAAATTTGCCATTGCCCACGCCTAAGCCATAAATCTGATAGCAGATATTGCCTAGCACGCCATTAACTTGCGTGGGCGCTGAAAAGTGTGCATAATTAAGAAAGCCATTTTGTCGCTTAGTGATATGCCCTACATGCACTTTTGGGCTAGCTGAAATGAAGGCTAAATTTTTATCATTTAATGTGCGAGAATCTAGCGTGAGCAGCTCATAGCTTTGCTTTGTGCGGGGCAGGGCGATAAGGTAGAGTCCAATAAATCTATCGGCTTTTAGGATTTTTACATGTTGAGGTGGCTCTAGTGAAAATAAGATATGGCTTTGCTGCGCGCCATTTTTTAGGCTAATGGCATAGCTTGAGCCAACAGGCGTGCTAGCTGCTTTAAAATATTTAATACAATGCGAATAGTCATACGCGCGCAAACACGCCAAAGAGGCAAGAAAAATAAAGCAGATTCTAAAAAATACTAAAGTATGCTTATCCATTTGGCTTTCCACCAAAGATATTTAAGCCCCCACCAAGTCCGCTAAGCAAATTAAGTGCGCTTGATTGTCGATTATCCTCCACGCTTTTGCGCAAATCATTGAGCGCGCTTATAAGCAGAATCTGCAGAGATTCTCTATCTGCTAGCAAACTTTGGTCGATGTCAATATCAGTAATTTCTCCATTACCATTACAGCTCACACTCACTAGCCCGCCGCCACTTTTAGCTGTAAGGGTAGTTTGCTTATTTTGCTCCTCTAGCTCTTTTATAGAATCTTGCATCGAGCCTAGCATCGCTCCAAACTGATTTGTGTCAAACATTTTGCACCTCCACGCTATATGTCATTACTGATTGATAGAATCTGATTATGTTCGCCCACCTGCACGATAGTTGGTTGATAGTTTTTAAGCTCATCTTGTGTATATGTCGCATAGGCAATAATGATGATAATATCACCCACCTGCACTTTACGCGCCGCAGCACCATTTAAGCAAATCTCTCCCTTTTTGTCGCCATAAATCACATAGGTGCTAAAGCGCTCACCATTGTTGATATTGACAATTTCTACTTTCATACCTGCGGGGATATTTGCGCTTTGGGCAAGCTCTTTGTCAATAGTGATTGAGCCGATGTAGTTGAGATTAGCATCGCTCACGCGGGCGCGGTGGATTTTGGAATAGAGCATTTCAAATTGCATAATGTGCCTTGCTTTGTGGTTTATACTTTTGGTGAGGCGCGATTCTAGCATAAAAGTATTTCATTTTGTCTATTAATTTGATGTTAGGGCTTAAAAGATATGTTTGATGGTCCATAAAAGCGAGTTATTTGAGCGTATATGCTGCAAGAAGTCGCTAAAAATTATCAAAGAGGGTATAGAAATTATGCAGCAAAGCACGGGCGGGATATGATAAAACTTTGTAGGATTTATGTAAATTTTCATTTTCTCCTAAGCCCACTTTAAGCTTTAAGCCTGTAATATTTCACTCCCATTTGATTGAGCTTCTAGTCTCTTCTCTTAGGTTTTCATTACAAAGTTTTTAGTT
>NZ_JRPR02000018.1 GCF_000763135.2 Helicobacter jaachi
ATGGAGTGGGTTGGGGGGTTTAGCCCAAATGGAAAAAATTTACTCATCTTTAGCGTAGCATTTTTACTTTCATTTTTTTGCATGAACAATGTATCTGAATTCTTATATTTTAATTTTTAAGGATAATTATGAGCTATAAAGCCTTTGTATTTGCTTGCTTTTTTATCGCACTTGGTGTGCCTTTAGCGGTGGTGAGCGCTAACTATATCATTAATCCCTATGAGATTTTTAATCATCATCTTTTTCTTAAAGGCATAAATCACAATCAGCGCTATGAAAAAATACAATACTTAAAAACTCATCACGCCAAATACAACTCCTATCTTATCGGTAGCTCCAAAGTTGGGTTTATATCGCCAAGTCTTATAGAATCTTATATTCCTCAATCACATTTTTATAATGCATGGGCTTCAAGTGCTAATATTTTAGATGCGCAAATTTTTGTTGATTATCTCATCGCGTCACATTTTGATGTAAAAAATTTATATATTCTTATTGATATTGAACGCAATGTGTATTTAACAGATTATCGTATTATCAATGACGCGCAAAGAATGTGGCATTACGAGATTGCACATAAAGATAAGAATGCATTTTTTACACTTTATCTTACTTCATTTTTTCCTAAAGCCATCTGGACAAAACTTAAGCACTTTAATAAGCCCTTAGAGCAATTTGAGGATATTCACACAGGCACTTGGGGTTATACACTAAGAAAAGCCCAAAGAGAAGCAAACCTCGCACTATATATACAAAATGAACCCACATTCCACAAAAATATAGAATCAAGTATAAAGACGCTCAATGAGTTAGAAACTTTCACAAAAAGTCTAGATTCTATATTTAATCACTGCCAAACGCTGCACATCAATTGTATTTTTGTAACCTCGCCTACTTACTATAAGGAGGCAAACTCCACTACACAAGAGGTTAAAGAACAAATGCTAAAAGCCATAGCGGATTCTATCCCTTCTGGATTTTGGCATTTTAGCTATAAAAATACCATTACCATAGATGAGAAAAATTATTATGAATCCACCCACCACATTGAAGAAATCGACAGCCTTATGTTAGCGCGTATTTTTCATGATACAAAAGTGCAGATTCCAAATGACTTTGGGATATTTATTACAAAGGAAAATTTTGCCGCATCACTAGAGAAAATGCGTGCTATTGAGGCTAAATACAAGTAATCTCACACATCTAAGTGTTTAACATCTTTTGCATGCTCTTGGATATACACGCGACGCGGCTCGACCTCATCACCCATAAAAAGCGTGAAAATCTCATCAGTATCAGCATCATCATCAATTTTTACGCGCAAAAGTGTGCGATTAGCTTTCATCATCGTAGTTTCCCATAATTGCTCTGGATTCATCTCGCCCAAACCTTTGTATCGCTGGATATAGGCATCTTTTTTCGCACTTTCTTCAATTTTCTCCAAAAATTCAATCAAATCCTCTCCATTAAGAAAATCTAAAGCCCTGCTAGCAATCTTTTTATAAATATGTCTAGCCTCTTGGAAAAAATTATCCATAAACAGCGCACTATTAATGTGAAGTTCTACAAGCCCTACTTTTGTTTGCACATAGAGCGTTATTTGCGCTTCTTGCACGCTTTTATTAAGGATATTGCACTCTTTACTTATAAGATAAGATTCTATCTTTTGGCTAAGCTCAGTTAAATCTAGACTATCAAACTGCTCATTTTCGACCAAATAGCGCACCACCTCAATCATAGGATAATGCTTCTCAAGCTCTTTTAAAATACTGCGATAGTGTGAAATGAATTTAAGAATCTCCAAAAGTTCTTTATTACCAACACCCTGAAAGCTAAAATTCTCTATACCATTTTCGATAAGATACTCGCTCAAAGCCCGCTCATCTTTGAGATAAATCTCTTTTTTGCCTTTTTTATAGCGATATAAGGGAGGTTGAGCGATATAAATATGCCCATTTTCCACAAGAGGCTTTAAATAGCGATAAAAAAATGTCATCAAAAGCGTTTGTATGTGACTTCCATCAACATCAGCATCAGTCATTATAATAATTTTGTGATAGCGCAGCTTTTCGATATTAAACTCATCGCCAATGCCGCAACCAAAGGCAGTAATCATATTTTTAATCTCATCACTTTTTAAAATCTTATCAAGGCGGGATTTCTCCACATTTAAAATTTTGCCGCGCAGAGGTAAAATGGCCTGAAAGGCTCTATCGCGCCCTTGCTTTGCGCTCCCTCCTGCGCTATCGCCCTCTACAAGATAGATTTCAGATTCTATAGGGTCTTTACTCTGGCAATCAGCGAGCTTACCGGGCAATGTGCCAACAGAAAAACTCTCTTTTTTGCGCGTTAAATCTCGCGCTTTTTTAGCCGCTTCACGCCCGCGTGCTGCCATAATGGCTTTTTGCATAATGGCTTTGGCTTCATTTGGATTTTCTTCAAAAAATTTTGAAAGTTTTTCATAAATGAGCTTTTGCACGATAGGCTTTACAAATGAGCTGCCCAATTTTCCTTTAGTTTGCCCTTCAAATTGCGGGTCTATAACTTTTGTAGAAATAATCGCCACAAGCCCCTCGCGCACATCATCGCCTGTAACTTTAGAATCTTTCTCCCTAGCGCTTGCATTTGCTTCAATATAATTCATAATCGCTCGACTTAAGCCTGCTCTAAAGCCTGCTTCATGTGTCCCGCCATCTGGTGTGCGGATATTATTCACAAAACTCAAAACCTTTTCATCATAGCCCTCATTATAAGCTAGAGCAATTTCTACATCTGTTTCTAACTCAAAGGCTGAAAAGCTTATGATTGAGGAGATAAGAGGCTTTTTATTAATGTCTTGTATAAATTGAGACAATCCACCCTCAAAGTGATAATGTTCCTCTAGCTGCGTGCGCTCATCTTTAAAATGAATAGTGATATTGTGATTAAGATATGCCATTTCTTTAAAGCGCGCAATAAGTATTTGCGCATCAAATTCTAGCACTTCCATAACCTCACCATCAGGGATAAACTCAATAGTCGTGCCATTTTCATTAGTATCGCCAATAATTTCTAAATCACTTTGGGGAATACCTTTGGCAAATTCTTGACGATAAATATGCCCATTTTTTTTAATAGTCATAATGAGGTGCTTGGAGAGGGCATTTACCACACTCACACCCACACCATGCAAGCCGCCAGAAACTTTATAAGTATCTTGGTCAAATTTTCCACCTGCATGCAAGGTAGTAAGCACAAGCGTCGCAGCAGGTAGATTCTCTGTAGGGTGAATATCTACGGGGATACCGCGTCCATTATCCTCAATGATAGCGCTTCCTTGTGTTGTAAGCGTGATACTAATCTCATTACAATACCCCGCCATAGCCTCATCTATGGAGTTATCTACCACTTCATAAATCATATGATGCAAGCCGCCGATATTTGTATCGCCAATATACATTCCGGGGCGCTTGCGAACGGCTTCTAAACCTTTTAAAACTTTAATATTGCTGGCTTGATATTCTTTTTTATCCATAATTATGCTCCATAGAGATGATTACAAAACTAGATTCTATAAATTTATAGAATCACAGGCATAATCACAGTTGAGAAATTCTCATATACAACGACAAATGGCGTATTTGTGTCATTTAAACATAGCACAAATTCACTGCCCTCAACTTGAGAGAGAAAATCTAAAATGTATTTAGAATTAATCCCTAATGTGAATTCATCAATTCCTGTCTGCACTTCAATTTGTGTGCTAGCCTCTCCGCTTTCTTCATTAAGCGTTTCAAAAGAAATTTCATTAGGTGTAAGTGTAATTTTAATATTATTTGCAAGTGATTTTACAAACTGCAAAGCATCGACAAATTTATCTTTAGGCAGAGTGATTTTATGCTTAAATTCTTTGGGAATGATTTTTTCATAGTCAGGATATTTGCCATTAATAAGCTTTGTGTAGAAAGTGTATTCATTACTTTTAAGAATAAGATGTGTAGGATTATGATAAATCTCAAATCCATCAATAAAAAGCTTTGAAACTTCGATAATAGCTTTTTTAGGGATAATAAGAGAAAGCACATTGATTGATTGGCTTTTATATTCAATCACAGCTAGACGTCTCGTATCTGTAGCGGCGAAATTAAATCCATAATCTTTAATATCTAATAAACAGCCATTAAGCTCGTATTTTGGGTTATTTGTATCCACAGCAGGATTTATCTTTTTAAGTGAATTTAAAAACTTTTCAGATTCTATATTTATTTGAGCATTTTGTTCATATTCTGGAAATTTTGGGAATTCATCAGCATTAAACATGGGGAGCTTTGTGCGGGATTTGCCTTGTGAAATATGCAGAGAATCTTCTTTTGTTTCAATGGTTATATCACCTTCCTTAAGGCGTTTGATAGTATCTAGAATCTGCCGACCATTAGCCGTAGCATTGCCTTGCATTTGAGAAGGAATATTAATACGGGATTCTAGCCAAATCTCATAATCTGTAGCCTTAAGGATAAACATATCATCTGTAGCTTCAAAGTAAATGTGAGAAGTGATTTGCGACCTATCTCTTTTATCAAGGAAATTTTGGCAATTTGTAAGGGTTGTTTCTAGTAGGCTTTTTGGAATGGAGATTTTCATCTGCAATGTCCTTTAAAATAAGATTATTAAGGTAGGAGTAGTAGGAAGAGTGAAAAGGTGAAAAACTCCTCCACAATCGCCTAGAGCTTTAAATGCATGCGTGAATAACTTTAGTGTATCTCATCACATAATGGCGCGCATTATATCTAAAAAATCTTATACTTTGAGTAATTTATGAAAGTTTATAGGGCATATCAGGCAATATTAAAAGCTTTTGATATAATTTGCACTTTTTAAATTTTAAAGGGCAAAGCATGACTTTTACAATAAATTCTATGCATAATAGAATCTATATCCAGTTGCAAGGGCGATGTGATTACACGCTTAAAAAATCTACGCAAAGAGCTTTAGCACGCGCTATTGAGCACTCTAAAGTATTAAGCATTGATTTTAGCGGAGTGTCAAAAGTGGATTTTGTCTTTTGTGCTTTTGTTTATGAGCTTTTAGAGGGTAGAGCCTATGAGCTTATAGGCACAAGCACACAAATTGATGAGATATTTGACACACTTAAAAGCACTTTGCCGCGCCAAAAACAAGCACAAGAGCAAAATATATCGCTATTTTATAGAATCTGGTTTATTTTTACTCATCTTTTTATGTTTTTAGGCAAGCGTGTAGAGCAGTTTTTTCACACTTGTTTAGATTTTTTACAATTTTGCGGTATGTGTTTGTGGTATTTTTTCCGCGCGGTGCTGCACCCTCATTATTTTAAATTAAGCTCAATTTTTTATCACATCAATGAAGCGGGCTTTAAGGCTTTGCCTGTAGCGCTGCTTACATCTTTTATTGTAAGTTATGCTATTGCCTTGCAGGGGGTTTTACAGCTTGATAGAATGGGTGTGCCACTTATGAGTGTGGAGATTGTGGCTAAGCTTTGCTTGCGTGAAATGGGTCCTTTTATCTTAGCCATTGTGATAGCAGGTAGGAGTGCATCAGCCTTTAGTGCGCAAATTGGCGTTATGAATCTCACAGAAGAAAATGATGCGCTAAAGACTATGAATCTAAGCCTTTTTGATTATCTTATTTTGCCGCGCGTGCTGGCTTTAGTGATTGTTATGCCTTTATTGGTGTTTTTAGCTGATGCTATAAGCTTGTTTGGTGCGATGTTAGCCATAAAAATACAAGCAGGCATTAATTTTGTGCAGTATTTAGAGCGCTTTTATGAGTATGTGAGCATTGAGCATTTTTGGGTAGGAGTGATAAAAGCTCCCTTTTTTGGCGCAACTATTGCACTTATTGGCTGCTTTCGCGGATTATGTGTGAAAGGTGATGCAGAATCTGTAGGACTTGAAACGACTAAAAGTGTGGTAAATGTAATTTTTTGGGTCATTTTAATTAATGCTCTCTTTTCACTTATCACCACAAGGCTTGGCATATGAATATTATTAGTGTGCGCAATCTTTACACGCAATATGGCGATGCGATTATTCACAATGGGATTAGTTTTAATGTGAAAAAGGGTGAAATCTTTGGCATTTTAGGTGGGAGCGGGAGTGGAAAAAGTACTTTGCTTAGAAATATGCTCTTTTTATCTCGTCCAAAATCTGGAGTGATTGAGTTTTTTGGGCATAATATTTGGGCATTGCCAGAATCTAAGCGCGATAGGATTCTTAATCGCTGCGGGGTGATGTTTCAATTTGGCGCGCTTTTTTCATCAATGAATGTGCTTGATAATATCGCCTTTTTGCTCACGCAAAAAACAGCCTATGATAAACAAACCATTTATGATATTTCAAAAATGTGGCTTGATATGGTGGGATTAAGCCTTGATGTGGCTTTAAAATACCCCTATGAGCTTTCAGGTGGAATGAAAAAGCGCGTAGCTTTAGCTCGAGCTTTGGTGCTAAATCCAGATATTTTATTTTTAGATGAGCCTACAAGCGGACTTGATTTGCAAAGCTCGGAGCGCTTTGATAGGCTTATTATTACGCTTAAAGAAGTGCTAAAAATTACGATAGTAATGGTTACTCACGATTTAGATTCTATAAAAGACAGCGTAGATAGGCTTATTTTGCTTGAGGATAAATCTATTATTTTTGAAGGAACATTGCAGGAGCTTTATACACTGCAGTGTGCGGGCAGCACAAAGGCAAAAATCTTTTCAGGCAAAAGAGGTAGGCGATTTTGGCATAATTTTAATGAGGATTGCGAGGAGATATAATGGAACGCAATGTGCGGTATGTATGGATTGGTGTGCTATTTTTTATCGCTTTGGGATTAATGGTAGCTTTTGTGATGTGGCTCAATCGCTTTGAGGTAGATTCTGCGCGATATACTCAATATTATGCATATAGCAGTGATGAAATAGGCGGTATAGGCGCAAATACACCCGTGCGATATAAGGGCATTAGCGTGGGACGCGTGAAATCTGTAGCATTTAGGGATATTAAAGAGGGGACTATACAAATTGAAATGCTCATAGATTCTCAATTGCTTGTGCGTGAAAATGCTAGAGTGGTGATTAGCTCTCAAGGGCTAGCGGGGGCAAATTATCTTTCGCTCATTCAGGGCGAGGGGAAGGCGCTAGAGAAAAACAATGAAGATAGAATGGTAATTGAGCTTGATAAAGGCAGCCTTGATAAAATTATGAGCAAGGCAGGTGAGCTAAGCGATGATATGGCAGCTTTGCTTAAAAATCTTAATAACACGCTAAGTGATGAAAATCTTAAAGAAATTGCTATCTTGCTTAAATCCCTTGAACAGAGCGCGCATAATCTTAATAATTTAAGCATCGAGGTTAATAAAAATATGCAAAATGGAGAATATAATATGCGCGAAATCCTTACGCCCACGCTTTTTGAGCTGCAAAAGAGTTTGCAAGATATGAGCAGATTTTTTAATAACGCCTCGATTTTTCTGGATAAAATGGATAAAAATCCTTATGACAGCCTCTTTGGCAAGCGCAAAAATACAGAATCTAAGGGGGATAAATGAGAATTATAATATTTGTTTTAGCCTTATTTTTGAGCGCTTGCGTTGATGTGAAAATCGCCTCCCAAGTGCCACAAATGGCTTATCTTATTTTGCAAGATTCTATAAATAAACCCTCTAAATCCTGTAAAGCACAAAATATAAAGGCACATACAAAAGTAGGATTACTTGATATATCCGCAAATACGCCATTTGATAGCACAAATCTCTATCTTTTTAAAAACGCGCAAATGAGTATTATCGAGGACAAAAAATGGATTGCCCAGCCAGCAGATATGCTTAAATCTCTCATGCTTTCACGACTTCAATCCCAATGTGTCCAAGTGGCGCTACCGCCCTTTGGTACGCAAAAACTTGATAAGATGCTTAAAATTTCATTGCTATCTTTGCAGATAGTTAGCGAATTTCATAAAGGTGAGTTTGATAGAACGGCGGGAAATGAGCATATTTCAGATGCTTCAAATGCGTATAGTGCGCATATAAGCATATTTTATGAAATCATTAATACAAAGACTTATAATGTGCTAAAAAGTGGCACAATAAGCATAAAAAAGCCTATACAATCGCTTCAAAATGAGTATATCACGCAAGGGTTTATGCAGGCGGTGCAAGTGGCTTTTGACGAGATTGCAGGTGGGATTTAGCCGGGGGAGATTTTTTGCAACCTAATTGCAAGAAGTCTTTTTCCTGGAGATTTGTGATGTTTGTTTTAGAAAATGCTTTTCCAGAATAGGAGGCAATAATAGAGTGGAGATAAGAGTAGTTAATAAGGCTGCTAGGAATAGATTGTTTTTCTGTCATATCGAGCAAGATTTTACCATAATAGATGTCTCCGCCATGAAATCCATCAAGGAATTCACAATCATTGCTTTGGAGAACAAGAGAATTATGATAATTTAGAAAATTAATGTTTAGATTCTCAAGTGTTGCAAATAATTCATCAATATAACCATACTTATTGCTCCTTTCTTGCATAGCTTGATACACTGAAGGTGCAAGAGGAGGAATAAAAACAATAGTTTTTATATCATTATCTTTAAGTTTCTTAAGCATTCTTAGAAGCGTATCAATACGCTCCTTCTCTATGTGGATAGCGTATTCAAATTTTCGGGTACCGGTATTTATGCGGCTTAGAGTGTCTTTAAAGTTTGCGTCTTGTGCGGACTGGGTATAAAAAATCTCCCCATAAATATACGAGCCATCTTTTAAAAATCCTCGACTATGGTATATGGCATTTAATCCTAAAGAATCCAGATTCGTATAAGGATTGCTTATAAAGTGGTTGTCAAATATATATTGGGGTTTAAAAAAAGTATGTTGATAAATAAGAGTAACAATATCTTTAATTTTTGATAGTGAGATGTCTGTGCCTGTTATTTCATGGTATCCACCTTGTGTAAAATTGGGATAGAATGGACTAAAATACCAAAAATCTAAACCAATAATAATAAGTTTAGGTTTATAAATTTTGAGTAATTCTTCCAAGAATAATTCGCCCTCATTAATTGTGTTCATGGCATTGCCTGCATTTATAAATGAATCTGTGAAAAATTCTTCTCTAAACTGCAAAACACGAGATGAACCTAAAGCGATAATATTTGGTTGAGTTTGTTTTATAAGTTCAAGCTTATAAGCAAAAACATTTTCATTGAGCATTGTGCCATAAAGGGAGTTGTTTGCTAATTGTCGCTTAATAACCGCAGCAAAGCTATTATGTTCATAAATACGAGACAGATAATATAAAATACAACCAACAAACAAAAGATTTGCGCATAAAATGGTCACATATAATAAAACAAATTTTTTATAACCCATTTGAACTATCCTAAAAGTTGAAATATAAAAATTGTTGTGCTTTATTAATTTGTAAGAAAGACAAAAAAGATGAAGCTATAAGGATTAATAATTTTAACCAAGAAGCCCTAAACCCCCCAACCCACTCTAC
>NZ_JRPR02000019.1 GCF_000763135.2 Helicobacter jaachi
AAAAAAGCCAAGCGGTCTATTAGTAGTAGTCAGCTAAACATATTACTATGCTTACACATCTACCCTATCAAGCAGCTAGTCTTGCTGCGACCTTCAGGGAGAGTTAATCTTGGAGTTGGCTTCCCGCTTAGATGCTTTCAGCGGTTATCACGTCCATGCGTAGCTACGCAGCGATGCTCTTGGCAGAACAACTGCTACACCAGTGGCATGTCCATCCCGGTCCTCTCGTACTAGGGATAGCTCTCCTCAACTCTCCTGCGCCCACGGCAGATAGGGACCGAACTGTCTCACGACGTTCTGAACCCAGCTCGCGTACCGCTTTAAATGGCGAACAGCCATACCCTTGGGACCTGCTCCAGCCCCAGGATGCGATGAGCCGACATCGAGGTGCCAAACCTCCCCGTCGATGTGAGCTCTTGGGGGAGATCAGCCTGTTATCCCCGGGGTACCTTTTATCCTTTGAGCGATGACCCTTCCACACAGAATCACCGGATCACTATGACCGACTTTCGTCTCTGCTCGACTTGTTTGTCTTACAGTCAGGCTGGCTTATGCCATTACACTCTGCTTGCGATTTCCAACCGCAATGAGCCAACCTTTGCAAGCCTCCGTTACTTTTTAGGAGGCGACCGCCCCAGTCAAACTACCCACCAGGCATTGTCCTACTTATGGATAACATAAGCTAGTTAGCAAATAGAAGCATTAAGGGTGGTATCTCAACGATGGCTCCATCTCCACCAGAGTAAAGATTTCAAAGCCTCCCACCTATCCTGCGCATAATGCTCCCATCGGCAGTGCCAAGCTGTAGTAAAGGTCCACGGGGTCTTTCCGTCTTGCCGCGGGTAGGAGGAATTTTCACCTCCACTACAATTTCACTGAATCACTCTTTGAGACAGCTCCCATCTCGTTACGCCATTCATGCAGGTCGGTATTTAACCGACAAGGAATTTCGCTACCTTAGGACCGTTATAGTTACGGCCGCCGTTTACTCGGGCTTCAATTCAAAGCTTCGCATTGCTGCTAACAAATCCTCTTAACCTTCGAGCACCGGGCAGGCGTCACACCTTATACTTCCTCTTACGAGTTTGCAAAGTGCTGTGTTTTTGGTAAACAGTCGGGAGGGACTCTTTGCTGAGACCTATTTGCATAGGCACACCTTATCGCGAACTTACGGTGCTAGTTTGCAGAGTTCCTTAAAGAGAGTTCTTTCACGCGCCTTAGAATACTCATCTCATCTACCTGTGTCGGTTTGCGGTACGGGCAACTATTGCTAAACTTAGAGGCTTTTCTTGGCACGATGGTATCAATGGCACTTATCTTAACCCGAAGGTCGCAACAAGCTATTCAAGTTTCACATACAAGAGCGGATTTGCCTATCTCTCAAGCTACGCTTTTAAATTAGCTATTCCATCAGCTAACGCCATTTAACCTTATGCGTCCCCCCATCGCACACAATAGTTGGTATGGGAATATTAACCCATTTTCCATCGACTACCTCTTTCGAACTTGTCTTAGGACCCGACTAACCCTACGATGACGAGCATCGCGTAGGAAACCTTAGACTTTCGGCGAAGTGGATTCTCACCACTTTTATCGCTACTCATTCCTGCATGCTCACTTCGCATCGCTCCAGCACTTCTTGCCGATATACCTTCAATGCGATACGAACGCTCTTCTACCACTATGCATCAGCATAATCTACAACTTCGGTGTCTATCTTAGCCCCGTTATATTTTCTGCGCAAAATCACTAGACCAGTGAGCTGTTACGCTTTCTTTAAAGGATGGCTGCTTCTAAGCCAACCTCCTGGTTGTCTAAGTAACTTCACATCATTTTCCACTCAGACATAGAACTTTGGGACCTTAGTTGGTAGTCTGGGTTGTTCCCCTTTTGACGATTGATTTTATCACCCACCGCCTGACTCCCAAGATACGGTAATAGGTATTCGCAGTTTGACAGGGGTTGGTACCACGGTGAGTAGCCCTAGCCCAATCAGAGCTCTACCCCCTATTACTATCACTTGAGGCTATACCTAAATATATTTCGAAGAGAACCAGCTATCACCAAGTTTGTTTGGCCTTTCACCCCTATCCACAACTCATCTCAACCCGTTTCAATGGGTACGAGTTCAGTCCTCCATAAGCTATTACACTTACTTCAACTTGGTCATGGATAGATCACTTGGCTTCGGGTCTGCAGCATCTGACTAAACCCTCGTTAAAAGTCGCTTTCGCTACGGCTTCGCGTTTGCTTAACCTTGCCAGATACCACAACTCGCAGGATCATTATGCAAAAGGCAGTCCATCACCCTGATAAATCATAGGGCTCTGAATGATTGTAGGCAAATGGTTTCAGGTTCTATTTCACTCCGCTCACTGCGGTTCTTTTCACCTTTCCCTCACGGTACTTGTTCGCTATCGGTGTGATAGTAGTATTTAGGGTTGGAGAGTGGTCTCCCCATCTTCAGTCTGGATTTCACGTGTCCTGACCTACTCTGGATACTGCTACCTATGTATCATTTTTCGCATACGGGGCTATCACCCTTTATAGCTTAGTTTTCCAAATAATTCTGCTAAATGATACAAGTGGATATCGCAGTCCAAAACCCCAGTAGCAAGCTACTGGTTTGCCCTTTTCTCCTTTCGCTCGCCGCTACTTAGAGAATCTCTGTTGATTTCTTTTCCTCTAGCTACTGAGATGTTTCACTTCGCTAGGTTCGCTCCATTATAGGTAGTTAGTATCTCTACTAACTGGGTTGCCCCATTCGGAAATCTATGGCTCAATGCTTCTTAGCAGCTCCCCATAGCTTATCGCAGCTTAGTACGTCCTTCATCGCCTCTATCACCCAAGGCATCCACCATTTGCCCTTAAAAGCTTTTTGTATTTTTAAGGATACTGCCTTATTGAATGTATGCACTCAATAAAGCAAGTATGTCGCGTAATTGTAGTTAAATTTACTATTACTATTTAGGCTATTAACAATAAGATTTCAAATAACATTTAGAACTTTAAATAACGCGTGTTTTAAAGCCTAATGCAAAAGTTTTAGAATCTAGATTCTATAAATTAGCTTTAAATTTAGATTCTATGTAGATTCTATGTTTTTTTAGAATCTAATCTTGCGTCTCTAGATTCTATATTTTACGACTTTAGATTCCATGCCCTTTACATAAAATCTAAATAGAATCTAGATTCTAAAAGATTCTATAAAAAGCACAAAGCAAACCAAAAACCCTTGCATTAAACTTTAACACTAACATTTAAAAGAACAATTCATAAAGATGGTGGAGAATAGCGGGATCGAACCGCTGACCTCCTGCGTGCAAAGCAGGCGCTCTCCCAGCTGAGCTAATTCCCCTTAGATAATTTTAACTTTCACAAACAAGATTCTAAAACCTTTGCCTTAACGCAAATGATAAAATAATAGAATCTAGATTCTAAAATCAAAAGCTAAACTTAAATGGTGGGCTTAGGAGGACTTGAACCTCCGACCTCACCCTTATCAGGGGTGCGCTCTAACCACCTGAGCTATAAGCCCTTAAGCTTGTATTTAAGCGATAAGTATTTGGGCAATCTTTGAAAACTAAGCAAGGCATTTAAGTATTTCTTACACTTATATTTCAAGGGTTATGTTTAAGACAAGTGAATGTCTTAAAGATTCTCTTAGAAAGGAGGTGATCCAACCGCAGGTTCACCTACGGTTACCTTGTTACGACTTCACCCCAGTCGCTGCATCCGCCGTGGGCGGTAACCAATTTAGTATCCCGACTTAAGGCGAATACAACTCCCATGGTGTGACGGGCGGTGAGTACAAGACCCGGGAACGTATTCACCGCAACATTGCTGATTTGCGATTACTAGCGATTCCAGCTTCATGTAGTCGAGTTGCAGACTACAATCCGAACTAAGAGATGTTTTTGAGATTAGCTCCACTTCGCAGTATTGCATCTCATTGTGCACCCCATTGTAGCACGTGTGTAGCCCTAGGCGTAAGGGCCATGATGACTTGACGTCGTCCTCACCTTCCTCCTTCTTACGAAGGCAGTCTCCTTAGAGTGCTCAGCCAAACTGCTAGCAACTAAGGATAAGGGTTGCGCTCGTTGCGGGACTTAACCCAACATCTCACGACACGAGCTGACGACAGCCGTGCAGCACCTGTTTTCAAGGTCTAGAAAACTAGACACTCCGCTATCTCTAGCAGATTCTATCAATGTCAAGCCTAGGTAAGGTTCTTCGCGTATCTTCGAATTAAACCACATGCTCCACCGCTTGTGCGGGTCCCCGTCTATTCCTTTGAGTTTTAATCTTGCGACCGTACTCCCCAGGCGGAATGCTTAATGCGTTAGCTGCATTACTGCCCTGACAAGCAGGGCAACAACTAGCATTCATCGTTTAGGGCGTGGACTACCAGGGTATCTAATCCTGTTTGCTCCCCACGCTTTCGTGCATGAGCGTCAGTTATGTTCTAGTAGGTCGCCTTCGCAATGAGTATTCCTCTTGATCTCTACGGATTTTACCCCTACACCAAGAATTCCACCTACCTCTCCCACACTCTAGAAAGGCAGTTTCAAATGCAGTTCTGTAGTTAAGCTACAGGATTTCACATCTGACTTGCCCTTCCGCCTACGCACTCTTTACGCCCAGTGATTCCGAGTAACGCTTGCACCCTCCGTATTACCGCGGCTGCTGGCACGGAGTTAGCCGGTGCTTATTCGTTAGATACCGTCATAATCTTCTCTAACAAAAGGAGTTTACAATCCTAAAACCTTCATCCTCCACGCGGCGTTGCTGCTTCAGGGTTTCCCCCATTGAGCAATATTCCCTACTGCTGCCTCCCGTAGGAGTCTGGACCGTGTCTCAGTTCCAGTGTGTCCGTTCACCCTCTCAGGCCGGATACCCGTCATAGCCTTGGTAAGCCATTACCTTACCAACAAGCTGATAGGACATAGACCAATCCTTTAGCGAAAAACTTTCCCTCGTAAGGTGTATCTAGTATTAATCACCGTTTCCAGTGGCTATCCCAGACTAAAGGGCATGTTATCTATGCGTTACTCACCCGTGCGCCACTAATCCACTTCTAGCAAGCTAAAAGCTTCATCGTTCGACTTGCATGTATTAGGCACGCCGCCAGCGTTCACTCTGAGCCAGGATCAAACTCTCCATAAGAAATGGGGAGTTTGAGCCATATATTGCAATGGCAGAAACTCTCCAAAAAGTTACAGAAAAATATAGAATCTAGCCCATAAAATCTAACATCTTAAAAACTTAAGATGTTATCTACAAACTAGATTCTATAAAACACACAAGCTCTTTTTAAACTCTTTTATTGTTAATAAAAGCAAAGTCTTGTGTGAGTTTGTCCTTTAATCTCTTAGTGTTACTTGTAATCACAAAGACAAAGTTAGATTCTATAATTGAGGTTGCTCTAGTTTAGGTATTTTATAAATAACTACACATAATCACAATGTAAATCACTACACTATGATATCACAACATAGTGTAGTGGGCAGTGCAATATGAGGCTATTATTTAAAATACACTACTTCAAGCAATTGCTTAATTTATAGTATCTCTCAAAGTCATATAATGAGTTATAAGAAATGAACTAAGAAACTTTAAGTCTTTATTACTTTAAGTAGTAATCATACTTAAATGTTTCTTGCTTAGATGTCAAAGATCATACCAAATATAAATCAGCCAAAATAACCCTAAGCCTACATATCAAAGAAACTTACTATAAGGTTCCACTACTTTAAGCACAATGTGGATTGCATGACACAATGTGATAATGTAAGTGTTGCTTATGTAAATGCCTTTAATGTAAATGCTCTTGCAAGCATCTTAAAAGCTATATGAATTGACTATATTGATAAAGAACAACCATTGAAATCATATTCAAGCACACAAATCTTAAGACACTACTTTATGGTTTTTAGGGTATGTAACAAAAAAACTAAAAACTTTGTAATGAAAACCTAAGAGAAGAGACTAGAAGCTCAATCAAATGGGAGTGAAATATTACAGGCTTAAAGCTTAAAGTGGGCTTAGGA
>NZ_JRPR02000020.1 GCF_000763135.2 Helicobacter jaachi
TAGCGCGATTATCCGCTGCTCTATCCAAAGAAATGGCATAATCCACAAAAATATACTCATTATGCGCGCCTAGCTCGTATGAGGGGATAATTTTAAAATGCACACTTTCAAAAAACCCTGCCTCGCTAGTTTGCGGCTCTTGCAAATACTGCGTGCTAAACTCATCTTCGCCCATTTGCGCCCTTAGGCTTGCTAGCTCGTTTGCATTATGCCGCGCGGGGAAAAGCGGCTCATTTGCAGCCCTTTCATAGCAAAAAGTGCCGATTTTGTAGCTTTGTGGTGCATTTTGTAGCGCTTTTAGCTCTATTTTTTGCCATTTTGCTATAATTTCTGGTGCAAAATTGCGCCTATCTAATAAAAATCCGCATAAATCCTCATCACCTAGCCTTTGCATTAAAATCGTAATATTACTTTGATTATCCTGTAAGCGCGACAGCACGCTCTCTTTAAAGTTTGCATTCACGCGACTTCTCTCCACTTTTGAGCTCATATCTGCTACTTTTATGGGGTCATCAATTAAAATTTGATGCGCGTGAAATCCTGTGATAGCCGATTTTAGCGTGGTTACAAACAAGCCTCCGCCCTCTTTTAGCACAAATTCATTAGCATTATCTTGCAAAAACTCCGCTTTTTGCCTAAAAACCTGCGTCCAAAACGGGCTTTTAATCAAATCGCGCACTTGATTATTAATCTTGCGGCACAGCTCATCGCTATAAGAAATGTAGATGAATTTGCGCTTTCTATCATTCCCCAAAGCCCACGCGATGAAGGTTCTAGCGATGATTTCAGTTTTGCCATAACTTGGCGGCATGTTTATCATCAATCTTGTAATAAGTTTTCGCGCCTGTGTTTTGCGCGGATAAAGTATATCTTTATCCGCAATAAAATTAAATTGCGCTTTATGCGCGACCTTAAAGGCGTCGTCGGGGTGAGGGGTGTGCCGGGGAGAGGGAGCGACTTCGCAATTCAAGCCCCTCCCCCCTTGCCAAAAAGAAAAGCTAGAGTTTATATGTGCAGGCGCGAAAGGTAAGGGCGCGAAAGGTAAGGGCGTGTGCGCGCAAAAGTTGGGTGCGAATTCTGTTATATTTTGTGGAGGATTTTGTGGATTGAGCGCGGATTTATCTTTATTTTGCGCATCTTTTGGCAAAGTATGCTCCAACACCTTGCACAAATAATCAATATGCCAATTATCCAAAAAAGGCTTTTGCTCATAGCGCTCCCACTTGAGTGTGAGAAAGTATTTTAAATCCCTGCGTGCCTTTACGCGGCGTGCTTCCTCTAGTTTTAAAGCCTTTGCATTAAAGTTCATTGTTGCGCACCGCGGCAAAAATTCAAATCCCGCTCCAAACCCTCAGCATAAATCAACACTTCTTTCAAATACTTTATCACACTGCCTTGATTTATGGGCTTTGCACGCGCTGGCACATCGCACTTTGTAGGCACATACACAACTTTATCCGCACACCCGCACAAAAGCAGTAGCGCGGCAAACAAAATGATATAGCACATAAAAATTTGGCGCATGAGGGCTTCCTTTAGTGATTTTAGCGTATTTTGCGCCTAAAAATGCCATAAAAAAAGGGGTAATTAAAAATTTTTGAAGTAAAATCATCTTGTGAGGCGCGTTACTTAGTGAATAACGGCTTCACTAAGGGTGCGCCTCCAATCCAAAAGAAAGGAGGTTCAAAAATGCAAATCATCGTAATTGCAGCACTCCTGTGCGTAATTATAACAAAATTATCTTAATTTTGTTACTTTAGGGCAGATTTTAACGGCAAATCTGCCCCCGTAGGCGATGGTTTCCCTTGTCGTTTTACTTTCTAGTGCGCCAAGCTCTCAATGGCTTTTATCTTTCTAGCCACTCTTTGCGCATATTCCTTTGCCATAAGCGGCTGCGCGTTAATCCACGGGGGATTGAGCGCTTTTAAAAATTCAAAGCAAAAAGCCTCATCTTTGCCCTTGCAGTCCGCATAATCAAAAAAGCAGCAGCCCAAATTGCACAGCGCACGATTATTTTCTAGCAACAATAAATAATCTTTAAAATCACACACTTCGCCCACCTCACTTAGATACCCTTCAAGTGCGTTTAGATAAATGGCTTTTGTCTGACTTTTCTCGCCTAGCGCGGCTTTTAGCTCTTTAAAAGCCTGCAAAATTAGCTCATCATTAATAAAATCGACCTCTTTTTGCTCCAAAACCACGCATTTTACGCCCAAAATTGTCTTTACTTGCATATTTTACCTTTTTTCATAGATTCCTAGTGCTTTTTCAAACTCCGCTAGCTTGCTTTCACAGCTCTCCACCTCGTGTTCGCTCATCACCGATTTATATTTCTCGCGCGTGAAATTATTTAAGCTCTCCGCATCGCAAGCATAATTTTGCGTATCTAGCTCTAGTGCTTTAATTTGCGCATTTTGCACATTGAGAAGCGTATCAATGCGCGCTAGCTCTTTATTTAGGCTTTGATTCTTAAAATACAAAAACACATTCCCGCACACAGAGGTAAAAAGCAGCACCAAAAACCCCAAAACTAGCCCTATAAACATATCAAGTCTCATACTTTTTACTCTATCTCTTTAACTTTAATTTTAAAATTCTCAACGCCCTCTTTTAGCACAAAGTCATAAAACTCTTGACAAGCTAGCGTGCTTTGCGCGCCTGTGCCATTTTTGTTATCCACTTTGTTTAAAAGCAAGCACGCGGCTGTGTCCTGTGGATAATTGCCTATATGTATGTAAATTGTGCGATTTTCAAAGCTAGGCAAATCGGGCGTATAAAGCAAAAGTCCGATATTTTTAAAGCCGTATTTTGTGTAGCGCTCGTGGTATTTGGATTCGACTTTATCGCTCCACGCGTTAAAATCGACATTTTTATACGCTTGTGGCAAGCTCACTTTGGTAAAACACCACTTTATCCTATAAGTGCGCGGCATTATGCGCTTGTCTAAGTTTGGCGTGTCGGTAGATTCTCCGATATTTTCCACCACAAAGCACCGCCATATCTCTTTGCCATTATCATCACGCACGACAAATTCGCCGATTGTGCTATCCTCGATTTTTTCAACATTTGGCTTTTTTATGTTTTTGTATTCTTTTAGCCTCTGAAGTGTTACATGATACATATTTTTATCACCCTTTCATAATTTTGGCGCATTTTGCGATAAATTCACGCCATAAAAAAGGGGTAAATAACTAACTATCAAGCTCTCTAATTAAACTCTCTAGCTCCTCATTGCTCAAATCCTCTAGCCTTTTATTTGCGCTATTTGTGCTGTTTATGGTTAGATTTTTGCCATAAATGGCACTCTGCAAGCTCTCATACATTTTGCCCACTTTCTCTGCGCAGGCTATCACCATAGCGCGCTCTTGCGCATTTTTGGCATCACGCGCAATTTTTAGCAAATTATCCTTTGCCACCGCGCTTAAAAGCGCTAGATTTTTGTGAATATGCTCCAAACTCATCACGCGCAAAAGCAGCTCCTCCGTGCTAGAGGCTAGCAAATTATCTAAAAGCAAGCTATCTAGCTCATTTGCGCACTCGCCAAGATTATGGCGTATCTCATCTTTTATGTTGTCTTTGGCAATTTGTAAGGATTTTGTGATGTTTTTGCGCACGATGTCCTCTTTTAGCACCTGCACATTTTCTATCGCGCTGCCCATTTGCCAGCCCTCACTTTTCACCCAGTGCGCTAGCGTGCGGTAGCTCATTTGAAAGTGTAAAGCCACCTCTTTTATGCTTAGATTATGCGTTTTATAAAAAATTTCTATTTCTTTTTTGTTGTGAATTGCCATTTTGCCCTCTTTGTGGATTTTAAAAAGGTTTTATACAAATTTTATGATGTGCAAGCGCGATTTTATGGGATTTTTACAGAATCTAAAGGGGTAAAATAACCTGTAATTATTTCATTGAATTTAGATTCTAAACATTAGAAATATTAATTTTGTGGGATAGGATAAGGGCATTTAATAATTTTGCCAGTTTTTGTAGTGTAAAAATCTCCCAAAAAACTATTTTTAAGATGCTCTATTTTTATCTTTGATTTTTTATCTATAATGCTATCAAATCCATTAACTTTACGCTTTCTTGGGACTACAAGATGAATCTTAAAGGCATTATTTTTAGCTACATTAAGTGGCGGTATAAGGTCAGTATCCCCGCTAATAAGCTGTATAATTTCCGCTTTATTTCTATAAATATCATTCACTATATGCACGGCGATATTGACATCTGTTTGCTTTTCCTCGTGCTTTATAAATGTATGTTTGCAATGCGTGCAAAATACTTCCTTTGTCTTAAAGCTACCCTCTATAACATCTATGCCTAAATCTTTTAAGATTTCTACAAATGCTAAGTGCCTTTTATGTGAATGTGGCTTCCAAGTGGGATAAGCAGTAAAAAATTTTAATGAAATAATTTCGTCATTTTTTGATAAAAAAGTCTTAGATAATTTAAATAGATTCTGCCATTTCAAATACGAAAAATCGTCACCCAAATCCTTTATTGAATGATAAAGATTAAATCCATCTACATAAGTCAATACTCTCAAAACAATTCCTTAAAATCCCCAGCCGCATCTGCTAAGCTAGGGGCTTCATAGGCTTAAAGCCTACAAAGGAAGCAAAAACATTGTAACATATTTCTTTTTACAGCCAAGCAAGATTTTATATTTTAGAATCTATTTTGTCAAAAAGTAACTTTTCACAACATTTTAGCTATTTTGTGGTCCATTGTTTTCTCCTAACCTCCAAACTCTCAAAATCAAATAATTCTAATAAATATTCAAGCCGCCCTTGATTTATATCAATCTTTGCCATTTTTATCCTCTTGTGCGCAAGTCA
>NZ_JRPR02000021.1 GCF_000763135.2 Helicobacter jaachi
GTTTCATAAAGAGGGCTTGGGCGATATAGACTTAGTTTGGGGAGAAGTTACAGATTCTAAAGCGCATAAGGGCTACGGGCTAGCGCATATTATTGATAAACACCCTGATTTTGATGTGAAACTTATCCCTGAAATTATAGAAAATGGTAAAGTGGTAAAATCGCACAACGGCTACAATATCGATTATGGCGATTATCGTGTAGGCTTAAATATCGGTTGGAATAAAAAAGGTGTCAAAGAAGGGGATAATGTCTGGGTTGTAACTACATTTGAGAGAAAGAATCAAGGTGGCAACTCTGATTCTTTCACAAAAGGCGAGACTCTGCCTTTAAACTCTAGTGCGGATTCTAGCATAGAATCTAAAATCACGCAAGATTCTATAGAATCTACAGAATCTAAGGCTTTAGAATCTAGCGCAAAAGAGGTGGAGCAAAACTTAGAAAATGTGCCAGAATCTGCGAGCGTGATAGAGGGTAATAATATTAAAATTAATGCCCTGCAAGCGCAGAGAGATAAGGCAATACAAGAAATGACGCGCCAAGTAGAGGAGTTTTTGAGCTTAAAAGAGCAAGCTTATGATAAAGCAAGAGCAAAGCTAAAAGGTAAGCCAAGATATTCTCATAGTGAGTTTCAAGCACAGGTAGAAAAAGAGGAGTTATACACAAAAGCACTCACCTACAAGCAAAACGCACAAGAGCTAAGCCAAAAGATAAATGCTTTAGAATCCAAAATAGGAGAGCTTATAGAAGCAAATTATGTCTTAAATAAAACTTCACTCACACAAATGCTTGCAAATACCACAGATGAAGCGCAAAAAATACAAATTGTAAAGCCATATTTAAAACATCAAATAAAACTCAATGAAAAAGAGGTAGAAAATCTTGAAAATATCTTAAAAAATAGAGATTATTTTGCGCATGAAATATCTCAAAAGCTCCATGCGCTGCAAGAGAATGCAGAGCTTAAAAACTTAGGGAAAGATGAGCTTTTAAATTTGGCAAAAGAGCATTTGGATATGGATTATTTTAATAAAATAAAAGAACTCCAAAGGCAAATAAAGCTTACGCGCAGCAAAATATCAAGATTAGACTTTGATTATAAACGCAGTCATTATGCGCCAAACAAGAGGAGGCTTATAAAGAATCTCGCACAAATTGAAAAGCAGATTCTAAAAGAGGTGGATTTAAAAGCGCTAGAGGAGCGCCTCACTTATGATTTAAACACAAAAGAGGGTGTGGAGAAAGTAAGAGAGCTATTTTTAAGCGGCGTAGCCAAAGATGAGGAGCAAAAAGCATTATTTGAGCGTGTGCTACCCATAGCGCAAAAGCTAGGCGTGCAGGTGCGGCATGCCATTAATGATGCTTCTTTAAGCCAAAAAGTGCTTGGTTTGTATAATTTAGATGAGAATCTCGCGCGCGTAAAATATAATAAAACTATAGTGGCGCTAAAAGGGCAAACGCTCCTGCATGAACTTATTCATAGCGTAACAAGCCGAGCGCTTATTGCGTATGAGAGGGGATTTAGGGATATATTGAGCCCAAATCAAATTAAAGCCATAGAGAATCTAGAAAGCATTTACAAGCAAGTGTATGAAAATAGGGAGGCGCTAGGGCTTAAAGCACCTATAAAGGACGAAAAAAGCGGCACACTGCTTAAGGGTGATTATGCTCTGGAGAATACGCATGAATTTCTAGCAGAGCTTAGTAATCCTACTTTTAGAGAAAAACTTAAAACTATAGGCGTGTTTGAGAAAATTATAAATGCAATCACTAAGCTATTTGTGGCGCTTACAAAGCGCGATAAGGCAGAATATAGCGCGTATAAAGCCACAAAAGAGGCACTATTTGAGATTATAGATAATTATAATCCAAATTTTAGCAAAGCGTATGAGGATTTGCCCTTGCGCGGTGGCGAGGTGGAGAGCATTAAATCTAAAAAAGATTCTATGTTAGAATCTAAATTAGTTTCTAATCAAGGCAAAAATATGGATTTTATTTACAAAACAAGCGAAGTAAAAACATTTAAGGAATTGCGAAATAACACAAAAGAAATATTAAGCAACATAACGCACGAGAATATACAAAATAAAGAAACTGGAATCATTGCAAAAATAACTGGCGAAGAAATAAAAAAAATGATAAGCAAGGCGGCAGTCGATAAAAGCTTGGCAAATGGCTTTACAAAAGAGGAGCATTTCGCGCTATGTAACGATATAAAAAATCTATTTATAAACGCAAAATTAAGAGAAAAACATAAAGATTTACATGGCAGAAACAATATCACAACGCACAGATTCGCCATAAATACGATAGTAAATGGCAAAAAAGCAATCGCTAAAATCACAGCGCATGTAAGAAAAGTGGGAAATAATAAAATTTATAGTTTGGAGCTAGAAAACATCGTAAAACCTGCTATCAAAGACTAAATGTGTTTAAAAAGTCGATAGCAGCGAAGCTTAGGATAGTAAAACGCAGGTTGCCTACACATATAAAGACAGCCAACTATTCTAAACTTGAAAGGAATCTTAGCGAGTTTTAGAATCTGTGTCAAGTTTTAAAAGGTATGAGCTTTGCCCTTGCGCGGTGGCGAGGTGGAGGCGGTAGGGTCTAAAGGTGCTAGCTTAGAATCTGCGCGAATGGAATCTAGCGCAAAGGCGGGGGAAAGTGGCGCAAATCCTACTAAATTGCAAGCAAATGCGCACATTGGTGCGGGGCTTTTTGGTGGGGCGATAAATGGCTTAGAGCGCGATGAGGAGGGGAATATAAGTTTTAACCCACAAGCGTTTTTACAGGGCTTTATCGGTGGCGCTGGCGCTAGCTTTGGGCTAAAAAAGGCGTATGAAAATCCTCTCATCAAGCAAAGAGCTTTGAGCAACATTGATAACATTAAGGCGAGCTACGATGTTTTGGCGCGTAAAAATCCTGTTTTATTTGCTAAAATAATGGGTAAATTTAAGAAAAATGAGCTACTAAAAGGGCAAAAAGAAGTGGATTTAAGGGCGAAAGAGTATTTTAATAAAGAGCTGTCAAATCTTATTTTGGAGCAAATTGAGAGTGAAAAAGTGGCTGTGATGCCAAAGAATCCATTTAAGAATATGCATGATTTTAGGAGTGGGTTTGATAGCGTGAGCGGCAGAATGGGTGTGATTCATACGCCCTATAAAGATGTGAAAGTAAATATGATATATGCGTGGCGACATTTCAAAGAAAATACCTACAATAAAGATAGGGATAATATTAAAGGAGGATTTTTTGAAACCTTTAGAGAGCCTTTGTTTATTGTCGAGCAAGAAAGAAAAGGACAAAAAGCGCCGAGCATTTATTTTTATAAGCCATTCTTTGATGAGAATAGGGCATTTCTAAATTTATTTGGTATTGGTGTGGATAGTAGTGGAAATGTAACTTTTAGAACATTTTACTTGGATAGTGTGGGGAATAGGCTTGAGAGCTTATTAAACGATAGAAATATAAAAATAAAATATATAAAAGAGACATAAAGCTTATAGCCTAACGCAATTACTATGCAATCCACTACGACATAGCAAAGTTTGCAATACCGCCGAATAAGTGGTGTATCTGCTACAAGCGGCAAGCGACTATAAGCTAAGCGCAATCTTAGCGAGTTTTAGAATCTATGTCAAGTATTTTATAGGAGTTGAGATGAGAGTGCATGCGTTCATTGAGGGCTTTAGCGGAGAGATTGAGCGCCTTAAATTTGAGGAATTTGGGGTTCGGAGGGGTTTAAGGAAAAAATGTTATAATCTACGCATATGACTTCTCTATAATCTTTGACTTGCGCACAAGAGGATAAAAATGGCAAAGATTGATATAAATCAAGGGCGGCTTGAATATTTATTAGAATTATTTGATTTTGAGAGTTTGGAGGTT
>NZ_JRPR02000022.1 GCF_000763135.2 Helicobacter jaachi
AGGCTAAAAAAGTTTTCTAGGTATGGATTTTGTGTAAGCATATTCATAAGCTTATCACTCGCTTTATAAATATCTTGCAAGCGCATATTTTTAGCTTGAGCTGGCAAATTAATGTTGTTAATCCACCGATTAATGTCCATTCTTAGGGATTCTAATTCATCAAGCTTACAGATGATTGTTTTCACTTCCTCCAATGGGATAAATTCTTTTATATGCTTTTTAAGCTCATTATTTTCGATTTTAAGCGTTTTAATCTCTTGGGTAATGGTTTGTATTACCTCACTATAGTTTTTTGATTTTAGGGCTAATTCTGTGTTATTTTGAACTAAATGACTTAATTCGTTTGAATATTCATTTTCTTTGGCTTTCAATTCTTGTCTTAATTTCTCTATTTCGGATTCCAATTCATCATAAGAGCCATAATTTCCGAGCTTCAATTTACGGAGTTCCGAGTAGTCCTCTTTGGTGTGTCCGCCCTCTGCAATGTATTTCTTGCGCTCCTGCTCTATGCGCTCACTCACTTGCTTTTGCGTGAGTTGCTCTACTTTTGCACGTATCTCTCTTTTACTCGCTTCTTTCATTTGCGCCCACTTGCGCGGTTCTATGCGTTCTCTTTTGCTTATACGCTTATCAATGCCTCGTTCCATTTGCAGAATCTCTGCAGCTTCATCTTGAATTTGGCGCAACACTTTAGGCGTGATAAGCTCACGCCTAAAGTTATTCTTGCCTGTTTGACTATCAAGCGTTATAAACTCTAAATGGGCGTGATGATTGATAACCCTGTCTCCATTCTCATCAATATGACCTTCGTCCCTATGTATAGCTATTTGATAGCATTGAAATCCATATCTTTTTTGAAAGTGTGCGCTTAATTTCTCTAAATCCGCCATTGTGGTGCTGTCTTTAATGTTGCAAACTGCGCTCCATTCGTAGGATTTAGCTTGAAACTTTTGCCCCACCCTTTCATAGTATGCTCTTTTGGCGTTTTCTATGATTTGATTTTTTAACAACAAGGCTTCTTTCGAAGTTCTGTTAAATTCAAAATCTCCACCGATAAGGTAGCTAGGGGGTAACAATCTGTCATTATGTTGTGTTTGAATAGGATTTGATTTTTTGAAATTAATACTTGAAATGTGGCTCATTAGTAGCCCTTGAAAATGTCTTGGTGGCGTCCTATGCGGTAAAGGCTTAGAATCTCTGTAGTTCTCTTATACACGATGACTAAATCGCTTTTTATATGGCATTCTCTAAAATCTCTATAATCGCCAATTAGTGGGTGGTCTCGCAATGATGTGGCTAAAACATCATCATTTGCAAGTTGCCGAATCGCTTCATCAATACTATTTTCATTCCAGCCTTGTTTTAAAACTTGTTTATAGTCTTTTTTAAAGGTGTTTTTGATGTCAATTTTTCTCATCAATCATCACTCATTAAAGCCTTTTTTGCCTCATCAAAATTGTCAAAAACTCCTATGCTTGTGGCGTTATTTAGGGCATCAATGGTTGCATCATTTGGCATTAATCTTTGAATCAATGCTTGTTTGATAGCATTTTCCTTTCGCGTGGTTTTCTCTATCTTTTTATCTAGCCTTTCTTTTTCGCTTTGAAGCTTTGAGATAATTGCTCTTGTGGCATTTAGCTCCCCATACAATTTTCTTTCGCTATAAGTGCTGTAATTTGTCATTTCTGATACCCCTTTTCATTTTATTTGCTGTATTGAGCTTGTGAAATATAGCAATGAATATAAAATGAAAAGCAAATTATATACCTTTTAAGGTGGATAATTTGCAAATTATCCACCTTAAAAGGTATATAATTAATAATCTCTCACAAGTTCGAGATTTTATAGCTTTATTATGGGTTGTATATAAATCTTAAAACTTCATGTTCTAGTGCTTTTTGTGTGAATATTTTTGCAGAATATTTCTCGGTATTTGGATTATAGAAAGTGATTTGAATTTTATTATCAACAAATCTAATGCTCCTGATGTATAGCCATTCACCGCCCTGATTTCGTTTATCAATAAATTTACCCGCAATGCTCTTTATGCTGTTTTGGTAAGCTGGGTCAAAATAAGTGTCTGTATTCTGCTCTATCTCTGCAGTATCCACATCAAATTTAAATTCTATCGCTATTACTTTGTTGCCACCCTGTTTAATCTTTTTATACTGCAGATTCTTGAATGGCACTCGTTCTATATCAAAAAGATTCTTTTCCGCATTAAGTTCTTTTATCGCAGGGCGCAATATTCTTTGGTCAATATTGAATTGCTTATAATTTACTGGGATTTGCATAATTTCTTTGAATGAATCCCACTCCATACGCATATAACCTGTGCTGCGATATTGTTTTAAAAGGCGATAGAGCGTTTTGGTATATTTGCTATCAAGCGCAATAAACTCGGCAAGCTCAAAGCGTGTAAAACCTAAGCTATGATTTACGACCATATCATAAAATCTAGATTGAAAGGTTATATGAATGGCTTGTGTGTCGTGTCTGTATTCTGCCTCTTCAAAGCAAACAAAGGTATAGTAGCTTGTTTTTGTCTCATAGCTGATTTTATATTCGAGCAAGAGATTCATAAAGTTTTTAATTTCGTGATAGACTTCATTAAAGCTCCTATTCCACTCGTAAGCCCTACAAATGTCTAAAAAATTTTTATAAGGAACAATAATTTGCCTTTTATCTGGGTCAAAAAATCTCTTTAGAACTGGTGTATTGTCGTGTTTCTCTTTAATCATCGAAATGATTGAAAAAAAAAGGTCATTTTGTCTGCCTGTAAAATTAGGCAATGGCATCTGATTTAAATCATTGTTATATTTGACAATCATAAGTTAGTCCATTTGATTTTGAATATTTTTTGTGGATTCTCAGAATCCACAAAAAATCATATCTAACTAAAGATAACATAGAAAAATGAAAATGTTATCTTTAGTTCCGCAAAATGTTATCTTTAGTTCCGCAAAATGTTATCTTTAGTTCCGCAAAATGTTATCTTTACTATCCGCAAAATGTTATCTTTACTATCCCACAGACCCCTAAGGTGCGGTTCTGCAGAGCGCCTAAAATATATATATAAAAAAGATTTAAAAAGATTCTAAAAAGCGCGCGCACACACACACGCACAAAAACTATATAATGCAAAATGCAAAAATTGCAAAATGCAAAAATTATCAAAAAAATGAGAAAATGAGAAAATGAGAAATTTTGCTTTGTGTTACTTCGCAAAATTTCTCATTTTCTGTGCCATAATCCTGCCTATGAGTAAATAGGGGCTAGTGCTATCATTGTGCTTCGCACACTGCACTAGCCTTTAGGCGTTCGCTAATCGCTCACTTAGCTACGCGCTAACGCGCTTCGCTTAAGCTGTATAGTAAAGAATTTTAAATTTCAATGTTGTGGTTGTATGGGTTTGATATAAAGCGCCCTTTGAGAATATTATATTAACTTTTGCCATTTAAGTGCGTTTTTCCCCTTAAGAGTCTTTCTCTCTCTAATGTTTCTTTGGCGCCTTGATAAGTCTCTCGATATTTATCAAGGCTAAAAAAGTTTTCTAGGTATGGATTTTGTGTAAGCATATTCATAAGCTTATCACTCGCTTTATAAATATCTTGCAAGCGCATATTTTTAGCTTGA
>NZ_JRPR02000023.1 GCF_000763135.2 Helicobacter jaachi
ATTCTACCATAGAATCTAAAACATTGCAAAAAGAGGCAGGAGAGCAAAAAATATTTAAAATGCAAGATGTGAAAATAGACACAATGGAGGATTTTACCAAATACGCGCAAATGGTGGGCATAGAGTTTAAAGATGAAAAGCAAGCTAAAGAGGCTTTTAAGTTTATAAGGCGCGTGGGCGGGGGACTGGACTGCTAGTTTGTATATTAAATAAAAATGAATAGAATACGGTATTTTTTATAAAGGAGTTTCGTGGGTCTCACAAAAAAGGAGATTGCGCTGCGCGCGCAAAAAACTCTAAAAGCGCATAGCGATGGAGAATACCCTATAAAAGTGGTAGATTTAGCGCATGCAATGGGTCTGCGCGTAATGGAGACAAAATTTACAAAAGATAGCATAGCGGGACTGCTTGATATGAATGAGCGAACCATTTATATTGCCAAAAGTGAGGGCTATGCGCGCAAACGCTTTTCTATCGCGCATGAAATAGGGCATTATGTTTTACATAAAGAAGAATGCCAAAAAGAGGGTCGGCACATTTCTTATAGAGATGAGATTTCATCTCTTGGCTTTGAAATTAAAGAGATTGAGGCTAATTTTTTTGCCGCAAATTTACTTATGCCTAAAGAGAGTGTTATGAGCTTAGTCTTAGAGGGATATACTTTAGAGGAAATGGCTCATTATTTTAATGTATCTAATGTCTCAATGGGCTATAGACTTAAATTTTTAGGCGTAGAATGAGTGATATTATTGAAACAGCACAGACAAAAGAGATAAACGATGAGCGCGCGCTAAGCTCTAATGAGGAGCTAAAAAATATAAAAATGAGTGAGGAGATTAGCGATAGTAAGCACTCACTGCGCAACACAGAAAAACTTAATAATATTTATACGCAACTTATTCATTTATTTTTTGGTGGGTGGTGGTTTTATGCGTGGATTTTCTTTCTTTTTCTGTGCTTTTTGACTGCTGATGAGTATTTTACAAAAGGTGGAGATACGCTGCTGTTTTTAAATTTTTTATCGCGCAAGATTTTGTATGGTTTGAGTGTGGTATTTATAGTGCTTTTAAGTTTTCCCACTGCAAAGGGCGTGCGTAGATTCTTTAGAAAACTACTTGATTTAATGGGGAGAGGGCAACCCAACAATAAGAGAGATAGTTACTAGGTTTTATAAGGCGCGTGGGCGGGGGACTGGACTGCTAGTTTGTATTTTTATGCTAGAATGCCTAAAAAGGAGTGAGAATGTTTGGAAATGCGCTTGTATCTGTAGCAGCCTCTTTATTTCTAGCCCAAAGCCCTATGGCACTTAATATCGTGCAAGATTGGCAGGAGGCTAAAACTCATCTTATTCAAAAGCAATACAAAAGCTACGAAGCCCTCTCATTTGATGTATGCTATTCTTTTGAGTTGGCTCTTTTTCAAATATGCAGTCTTAAAAACTTGCGCGAAAATGAAAGAATAGAGTTGCAAGGTTTTCTAAAACTCACGCGCAGCACCATACAAACTGCCAAAAAAAGAATTAAAAAAAACAATTTAGAGTGCGATAAATCTGTGCTTTATTGCGCTTTGGCTGTTGAGCATGTTTTAGAATCTGTGCTTGATGATGAGTTTATGGGCATCACAGGGGGATATAAAATGCCTGATATTATGGAGTTTGGCAAGGGGCTTGCGGGTGGTTTATCCTAGACAAATCGCACAAGATATTAAAAAAGGCATAAAAAATAAGCAAACTCCGCAGGAAATTTTATGCAAGCTTATTTTATGGCAATATGATGTTTGGAAAAATATAATGAAGGTTTAGCGATGCTTTTTATAGGTGGATTAAACCTGTTGCCAAAAGTTCTAAAATCTTTAAAGAAATAGTTTAAAAAATAGATTTACTCCTTTGCCCCTTTAGATTCTGCAAAAATCCCATAAAATCGCGCTATTTATTTATAAAGGCAAAGGCGTGATTTGTTTAGATAGATTCCAAAAAGTGCTAGCGGCGCATTTAGATATAGATTTTGAGACTTTACCTAGTATTGCAGATGTGCTTATAGCGCAAGGCTTCCGCGGCATGAGCGTAGGCGAGAAAATAACTTATTTTGATGAGCAGGCAATAAAGCGCGTGCGTGATGGCGCAGAATCTAAAGCTGTGGATTCTGGCACTTTAGAATCTAAAGAAATTGATTTTAAAAATAAAGATGAAGCGATTAAATATTTAGAGAATCTTAAGGGTGAGAAATTGCCCAAAGAGTTGAGCGAAGCGGAGTTTTTAACGCAAGGCTTGAGCGAAATAGTCAATAAAGAGAATTTTTTGAGGCATACAAAAACGCGCATAGATTCTGATAAAAGGCTAAAATATTTGAATCTAGTCGAACCTACCTTAGAAAAATATAATATAAAATTAAGCACAAATGAGAGAAATACGTATATTAAAAAGTTTGAAACGCAAGATAATAATTTATATTATATGCTTATCACAGATGATGGCGATAAATTACTTATTACAGGGATACCAACAAATCAATTTAGAAATATAAGAAGCAAAATTAAAAACGCTGACCTTATCCAAACTTTTACCAGCCAAGACAGCAAGAATCCGCAAGGATTGAATGGGCTATCAAGTGCGGATTCTAGCATAGAATCTAAAATCGCGCAAGCACAATATGATGCGCTAGAAAAAGAGATTAGGCAGCAAAGAAAGAGCATTTTAAAAGATTGGGAGGCTAAAAAAGAGGAGCTTAGAAAGCTTGAGCCTCTATATGAAAAATGGGTGCAGAAAGGACAAAAGAAAGCAGGCAAATCCATAGAAAAACGCTATTTAGATACAAGAGCGCAAAAATTAGAGCTACAAGCAGCACTTGATGAGCTAGATGAGAAGCAACTAGCCGCAAAAGCCGCGCTAAAGGGCATAAGCAAAGAGGAGCTAGAGAGGCAAATGCTGATAAGCTCTCTAGCACAAGATGCTAAAGATTACAAAGCAGAAATGTTTAAGAATGCAGATTTTTTAGAATACAAAAGCCTAAGCGGGCAAGCACAAGATGAATTTTATAAAGATATGGTGAGATTCTCAATCGATGATGCCTTTGTAACCCCCCGCACAAAAGATGGTGGGTTTGTAGATAATCGCGCTAAATACAAAAAAGTGCTAGATTATATAGCCATAGACAAGCTGCCGCGCATAATCCCTGATGAGATAAGATATTCAATGTATGGTCTAGCAATGGCTAGGGCAAATAGGATTGTAGAGCGTGAGTTTTTAAGTCCTATGAATGCTTATTTTCGCCAAAATTTAGAAAAAATGCTAAATATTAAGCCTTTAAAAGAGTTTGGGACAAATTATATTGAATATTACCACAATGGGCGCAATGCGATTAAAAAGCTGCTTTTAGAAGCAGAGGACGCTGCGCGGCACGGCGAGCTTGCAAATTATAAAGGGCAAGTGGCTGGAGCGTTTCATAAAGAGGGCTTGGGCGATATAGACTTAGTTTGGGGAGAAGTTACAGATTCTAAAGCGCATAAGGGCTACGGGCTAGCGCATATTATTGATAA
>NZ_JRPR02000024.1 GCF_000763135.2 Helicobacter jaachi
AACCTCCAAACTCTCAAAATCAAATAATTCTAATAAATATTCAAGCCGCCCTTGATTTATATCAATCTTTGCCATTTTTATCCTCTTGTGCGCAAGTCATATTCATATTTTCTAGCATTTTTTCTAAAATCTTTAATGCCTGCTGGATTTGTGCATCTTTGGCTTGATTTTGCGTATTTTGCAATTTAGCTTTATATTTTTCTATTTGATATTTTAGATATGTAACCCAAGATTGATAAGCGCCAAAAGCCAAAATTCCCACTATGATGATAATCATTTTATGCCCTCCATTTTCCAATGAATTAATTAATGCTAAAACTTCGCTAAAAATATTAGCATTAAGCAAAATGCTCCCTTTTTCTATCCTGAATGATATTAGCTCATTATTTTGCGGAAGTTTTATGCCAATTTCTTTTTCTAAAGCCTTTAAAAAATCTATATAACTCTTTTGAAACTCGGTAATAATTTTTGCAATATCAGCATTAATATACCTTACATCATAGTCCCTAAAGCGCCCATTTGATAGTTTTATTTCTTGTGATAGATGATTAAAATCATACTTTATAGGCTCACCTAATAGTATTTTATCTTTTAGAGTTTCTAAGTCTGCAAAATTCATTGTATATCCTCTTTTTATATTATTTTACCACTTCACCTAAAAAACTTGACATAGATTCTAAAACTCGCTAAGATTTTACTCTGCGGTAAAGATTGGACTCATAAGACAATCATATAAGTGGCTTTTGCCCTTTGAATGCGGAGGTCTTGCCGCTTTAGCTTAACCAAATCCCTTAAATAGCTTCGTTTCCTTTATCGTAATATATCAATTCATACTCATTTATCATTTTTAGCATTCTTTGTCTATCGGCAATGTAGCTCGTTTTATATTCTAATCTATTGCTTTTTGGCACTTGAATGCTTATCATATTTAGCACGCCCTTTTCATCTAAAAATGGCTTGTAAAAAAGATAACTCTCGCGCTCAAAATCTTGCACGATGAAAAGCGGCTTTTGCAATGTCGGCAGTATCGCGCCACTTATGCGGTTTCTATCTTGCTCTTTGCTATTTTCAAGCAAATGCTTATAAGCTTTTTTGGGCGATATTTCTATTTCCTTAATCGGCGTTTTTATATGCGTAGTATTTTTGCCATTTTTAAGCGCAAATTGCTCTATAAATTCATTTTCACTAAGTGGTGCAGGCAAATTTTCTGCTATTTCCTTAAGCTCATTATATTTAATATTTCCCATTTTATCTAAAAACTTGTTTCTTAAATCCATATTTTTACCTTGATTAGAATCTTTAGATTCTATTATATCTTTATTTTTCTTTGCAAAGTCGATGTTTTTAGATTCTATATTTTTAGTAAAATTTGTGTCGTAATTATCTATTATTTTACTTAGATTCTTGCTTATTTTTGCATAGTTGCTAGAGTCTTTTCTAAAGCCAAAAAGGTTTGCTATAGAATCTATTATGCGTTGCCATAGATTGCGGCTTTTTAGCTTTTCTCTAAAGGCAGGATTGCTTAGCTCTGCGACCATTTCTTTAACAGAATTCAAAGCATATTCGCCCTTAAATTTAGAATCTAGTTTTAATCTATCATAGATTCTATTTAGATTTTTTATTGCATGTTTCTGCACTGGTTTTAAAACTTGCGGATTGTCTATTGCACGGCTACTAACTGCGTGTATCATCTCATGCAATATCGTTTCACTACTAAAATCTTGCAAAGTAATTTTATTGCTATTTGCATTATACTGCCCTAAAATATTTCTATTTCCTAGAATCTCATTACTATACTCAACCTTTAAATCTTTTGCCACGCTAAAAACTTTATCAAAAAGCTCATTATTTATAGAATCTGTATTATTTTTCTTAAAAATTGCCTCTAAATCTTGCAAACTTTGCGGTATAATTTGATTGGAGGCTGGGGATTTTATCGCATTTTGCGCGCCTGCCTGCTGTCTAAGCTCCCCTATAATGTCAGCACCTTTTATAATCTTATCCGCATTTAGCAAATCATTAACGATATATCCATATTGCCTAGTTTTCACATGCGTTACAAATTCCTTATCCTTATCTCTTGTCACTAAAAGATACAAAAAAGGCTCTTTATTGCTATTTTTATCAACAAATTTCTTTAAATATTTGTCTTTATTTTCTATCGTGTAATGAATGTGCGGGTCGTTTTTTGTAGATTCTAACATATGGAAATACCCTTGCCTTTGTTTGCTATCTTTTCGTGTTTCTATGTGAGTTTTTAGATTTTCAATATTGTTAAATTGACTTATAACTTTGTCTATTTCTTGTGCGCTTAGCTCTTTGGGCATTGCTTCTGCTTTTAAATTTTGCAAATTATTTATTATTTCATTTTTCGCATAGTCGATTCTATAATTAATATTCGCTTCATTTTCATCAAAAAACTTCCCATTTTTCCCTTTATTATCCACACTTTTAATTTGATTAGAATCAAAAGCAATAAGAAATAAATCACTGCCCAAAGTATCATAATCATTTACAACAATTCCGTCATAGCCTTTTTTTTGTAAAAATTCTTTAAATCTAAAATCTTCACTATAAAACTCTGTGTTAATACCTAATTTTTCCGCTTCATCAGTAATTTTTTTGTATTCTTGTGTAAATCCTGTGTATTTATCATATCGCATATCAAAAGGTTTTTTGATATTTAAAAATACTTTATATAACTTACCTTTTTGCCCATCACGTTGTGTAAAATCTTTTGAATATCGTGCTGTATCTGCAAACCAAAATCCAACTTTTGATTTATCAAATTCATCTTTAAAAATTGAAATATCTTTTGATAGACTACCATGATAAAACACTTTAGGAATACCATTAGAATCTTTTGTCAAAGGGCTAGAATCTTTATGCCACTCGTATAAATCATACGCCTTTTTAGGCGTAAAATCAAATTTAGATTCTATTTCCTTAATAATATTAGAATCTGTTTCCTTAAGTTTATAATCAATCTTAGAATCTTGCCTTTTTACAGATTCTATGCTATCATTTCCTTTGTCAAGGTTAGATAAAGGCTGTTTATCTGCAAAAAGGGCATCGCCGAACGTCTTGTCCTTTTCCCTTGTTACTTCATAGCCTGTAACAATCCAATTATTATTTCCTTTATGATGAAATCCTTGCGAAATATCAATTTTGTATAGTTTAGAATCTGCATCTTTATGCCATATCGTATTTACATTATTTTGCGTTACAAGCTTACCATTTTCGATAATATGCGGTATTTCCTTAACAAATTCTTGTGCTAAAGATTCCGCTTCCGCTTCACTTAAACCTTGCTGTATAAACTCCGCTTTTCGCTTATCAATAATATGCGCTAGCCCGTAGCCCTTATGCGCTTTAGAATCTGTAACTTCTCCCCAAACTAAGTCTATATCGCCCAAGCCCTCTTTATGAAAC
>NZ_JRPR02000025.1 GCF_000763135.2 Helicobacter jaachi
TTGTGTTTATTTTGGATTAGTGTTTGTGTTTAATTTTGTTGTTTATAAAGTCTTTATGCATTGTGGGTTAGGTGATTTTCCTCTACTATTTAATTATGATCGGCGGGTACAATATAAGCCTTTGTGACGTCCGAAAGAAAGGATGATGTAGTTTGCAGGCGAGTATGTAGCAGCACTTCAGATTCTATACGCTCCAGCTCCTCATAATACTGCTTTTGAGCATTCAAAATCTCCTTAAATTTAAAGCCCAGCATTACAATCGTATAGAGTTCATTTTTGTTTTTTCGCCAGTTGTAAAGTGTTTTTGTGTCAATTTTTAGAATGCCTGCGATGTCCCTTTGTGAAAGCTTTGGAGATAATGATTTATGCTTTATCATGGGCTTCCCTTTTTGTTGTGAATTTTTCAGAATTTATGCGCAAAATTTATTAATTTTTAACAAAGGAAATAATGCTTTGAAACAAGCAAATATTGGCATTTCTTTCTTTGTTATTTTTTTATGATTTTTATTGAATAATCACGCACAAAAGTTGTTTGCACAATAAATAATTTTGGGAGGATAAAGGAATGTTGAGTAAAATGAGCATAGGCAGCAAAATCGTCCTATCAGTGTGTCTTGTTTTGGCATTTTGTATGGGTCTTTTGATAGTGGCATTAATTAGCACATCGCAGCATATTCAAGAAGATGATGCTAGAAAGCTTGTTGAAAATAGCGCAAAACGCACGAGTAACGCCATTGAGGGCTATATCAATGAAGGCTTTGTGTCGCTTAATTATTCGCAATATATTTTGAGCAATTACATTCATGATAAATCGCTCAATGAAAATATGGCAAAAAATATTCTCACCACGCTTTTAGATTCTAATCAGTGGGTGGAATATGGCTACATTTATCTTAAAAATAGTGCGCTTTTACCAGATAGCACAAGCGGACATAAGCTTAGTAATGGCGGCGTGATGATTGTAGGGCATGATGTGTCCTCAAAAGATACGGGTGATGTTAAGATTTTAAATGCCAATGAGGTTTTTTTAAATGATAGCGGTGTGCAGCATGCGCTTAAAAGTGGCAAGCCCTCTGTTGGCGGCCCTGTAAAAATTACCATTGATGGCGAAGAGATTTTATCTTTAAGCCTTAATTATCCTATTAAAGACGCAGATGGGAGCATTCAAGGTGTGATAGGCACGACATTAGATTTTGATATGATTGCAGAATCGCTTTTTGCCCAGCGCAGAAGCACATTTAAAAATGACTACCGTTCGCTTGTTACAGAAAATGGAGTGTTTCTCCTCCACCCAAGGAGCGAGTTTGTAGGCAAAAGCTTTATGGAGATTGCAGCCCTTAGGGATAATCCAACGATTAAACCAGTCGTTGAAGCTTTGGCTAAGCACGAATCAGGCGTGCATGAGATAGAAAATGCAGCGGGTGAAAATAGCATTATGGGTTTAGCCTCCTTTGAAATGGGGCGAAACCTCACAGGGCAATACTTAGGCGTGCTTGTGGTCGCTCCTACATCATCTGTGTATGCCTCTATGAGCATTATGAAAAAGATTATGGTCGCTGGCGTGCTTGGCTGCCTTATTACGGTATCGCTATTTGTGTTTGTGTATATTCGTATGACTATAGCTCGCAGAATCCAACACATCTCCCACACCCTCTTTGAATTCTTTAATTATCTTAATCATAAAACAAATACTCCTCCACAACCTCTAAAGATAATTGCTCAAGATGAGTTAGGACAAATGGGAAGTGCTATCAACCAAAACATAGAACAAACTAATAAAAACCTAGACCAAGATACTAAAGCTATTGAACAATCAGCACAAACAGCTAAAGAAATAGAATCTGGT
>NZ_JRPR02000026.1 GCF_000763135.2 Helicobacter jaachi
GAGGCTAAATGCTCTTCAACTCCCATATATTCTTATTTTGTTTCTTGCCTATTGTGTGGTGTATGTTTTATGTGATTAAGTCTTGTGCTTTTAGTTATGCTTATGTGTATGCTAAAGTCTTTTTGATTGTAGCATCATTATGCTTTTATGGATTTTTTAAATGGACATATCTGCCTATATTACTTTTATCTATAGGTGTAAATTATCTTATAGCTAAAAAGATTTTATCATATAGATTTAGCTTTAAAGCTATGAGATTTAACGGGGGGGGGGGCGAAGTGTAGATTCTATACTAAGATTTATCCTACTAAATATTATCTTATTTTAGGCATTAGCTTTAATGTATTGCTGCTTGGATTTTTTAAATATAGTGATTTTTGCTTAGCTCAATTTAATCTTTTTGCTGCTCTCTTAGATGCAAATGTTAATATTCCTCTGCCTCATATACTCCTACCCTTAGCCTTATCATTTGTAACCTTTCAACAAATTGCATTTTTAGTAGATTGTTATAAGAGTGTGCATAATAAAGATATAAACACATCTGCATCATATAGCTTAGGGCATATCCATTTTTTAGATTATTGCTTATTTATTACTTTCTTTCCTCAATTAATTGCTGGTCCTATTGTGCATCATAAAGAGATGATGCCTCAATTTGAAGCTTTACAATATACTAAGACTTTGCCCTATAAGCATATAGCTAAGGGTTTATTTATATTTGCCATAGGATTATTTAAGAAAGTATGTATTGCTGATTATTTAGGTGTATGGGCAAATGCTGGCTTTAATGCTACTCAAAATGGTGTAGTATTAAATAGTATAGAATCTTGGGCTTGTGCTTTATCATATAGCTTTGAGTTATATTTTGATTTTAGTGGGTATTGTGATATGGCTATAGGTTTAGGATTACTCTTTGGGATAATGCTGCCTATTAATTTTAACTCTCCTTATAAGGCATTAAATATTACAGATTTTTGGAGGAGATGGCATATTACTTTGGGGAGGTTTTTAAGAGATTATATCTATATTCCTTTGGGGGGAAGTAAGAATGAAAGATATAAATATGTTAGATTCTATAATGTGATAAATAAGCTACTCACACTTAGAAATTTATTTATAGTGAGTGTGATTAGTGGGATTTGGCATGGAGCTGGTTATGGATTTATTATATGGGGAGTATTGCATGGTTTGGCTTTAATCATTCATAGAATCTATATCTATAGCATAGATGCTATGAAATATAGAATCTGCAAATATGAGCATAAAAACAATAAAGAGCATGCACATAATGCTTATGATGTATGTGATAATAGATATAAAGAGAGGCAAGTATTATGTAATAGCTTTATAAATGCAAATTCTAAAGACAGGTGCAAAGATAAATATAAATGGAGGGGAGATTATAGGAGTTTCATACACTGCAGTAGGGTAGCACAGGAGTATGTGCATTATGTATATATACAGATATTAAAAGCTTTTTTATATATAAGGACAACGCTATGCTATAAGGCTTTATGTTTATTGCTTACTTTTAATTTTATTAATATAGCGTGGATATTTTTTAGAAGTGAGAATGTGCAGGGAGCTATTAATTTATTGAAGGGTATGTTTGGTGGAGTGATTATTTTACCTAACATATTAGAGCCTTATATAAATAAGATTACTCAATATATAAATATGTGCATAAATGCTATAGGCTTAGATTCTATACATATGCCTATACACTATGGCAAATGGGCAAATGCTATAGTGGATAGTTCTTTAATTGTGTGGTCTATGTTGGTGGGGGCATTTATTATATGTGTAGGGTTTAAGAATGTG
>NZ_JRPR02000027.1 GCF_000763135.2 Helicobacter jaachi
TTTGACAGAATCTGTGGAATCTAGGGCTTTAGAATCTAGTGCGACAAAGCAAGGCGCGCGCGTGGAATCTGTAGAATCTAGTGCTTTAGAATCTAGCGCAGCTAAGCCTATAGTTTTACACACAGATGGAATAAAAAGTTATGCAGAATTAAATAAAGAATTTAAGGAAGCAATAAAGCCCATTTTAAACACAGATATTACAAACAAAGAAACAGGAATCACCGCACGCATTTCTGCTAATGAATCTAAAAAAATGATAAGCAAAAAAGCAATAGATAAAAGCATAGAAAATGGCTTTACAAAAGAGGAGCATATAAAGGCTAGCGCGAATGTAAAAGAACTTTTTGAAGATGCAAAATTAAGAGAAACACACGCAGATTCTAAAGGTAGAGCTGACATTGCGAATGTTTTGCGATTTAGGCAAGGAATTAATATGAATGGTAAAAATGCAGTCGCAAAAATCACAGCATTTGAAAAAGTGCAAGGAGATAATAAAATTTATACTTTAGAGTTAGAAAACTTAGAAAGCCCCGCGTCCTTAAGTCATCGTGCGAATACGACAGACGCGGTAGATTCTACTATGCACTCTTCCGAAGCACCGCACAATACATCAGGCGAATTCATAGAATCTAGTAAAAGGAATGATAGCATAGAATCTATAAAAACGCAAGATTCTGTAGAATCTACAGAATCTAAGGCTTTAGAATCTAGTGCGGGCGTGAAAGCTATGGATTCTGTAGAATCTAGTGCGAAAATAGATTCTAATTTGCAAAGTGATTTATTAGATAAATCAAAGCCTTTACGAATGGCTAACAAAGATGAGCTAACTGATGAGCTTTTAAATAAGGCAATAGAATTAGATTCTAAGCTATGGATAGGGAATCTGGAAAATAAGCAAATAGCGGAAGCCTTAGGAATGGATACAAGTAAGCCGATAAAAATTACTATGAATGGAAGCTCTATGAGCCACGCTATACAAAGGCATGGAGTAGATTCTAATTTGGTCAAGCAAAATAAACAGCCACAGCTAACTTACAATGATATAGCAACACACGATTATATCGTAAATAATGCCGACATGTATGGAATAGTGAAAAATGATGATGGAGGATATAAGCTTGTTAGCGCTAAACAAGTAAATGGATATTATGCAGTTGTAGAGACGATAAGCACAAAAAATAATGAGTTGAAATTTAAAACAGAATTTAAAGAAAATGGAAAACTTAGCACAGATAGTGATATTTTTAAGGAGGCAGTGGGCATAGTAAGTCCGCAAGGCGAACCGCTTACCCGCTCGTTGCAAGGAACGAGGACAAACTTAGATACTAGCCTACCCACCGCGAAGCAAGATTCTACCATAGAATCTAAAACATTGCAAAAAGAGGCAGGAGAGCAAAAAATATTTAAAATGCAAGATGTGAAAATAGACACAATGGAGGATTTTACCA
>NZ_JRPR02000028.1 GCF_000763135.2 Helicobacter jaachi
TGAGGCTAAAAATGCGCTCAAACCGCAGGCAAAGCTATCTAGCGCTCAAACTAGCAACACCAAAAGCTTACAAACGCTCCAAAGCTTGCAAAGCCCTCGCAAAAGGCGCGCAAAGTAATGTGAGTGTGTGCAAATTTTGCACAACCTCGCAGCAAGCACTATGTGAGTGCGCACAAGCTTAAATCCCACCATGTGAGGGCAAGCGCGCGCCAAATGTGGGCGCAACGCATTCAGTGGGCGCAAAAGCATTCAAACGCATTCAAAAGCGCGTAAAAAGCGCACAAACACACACAAAGTCTTACACATCACTACAATACTTGAGCACTTTTGCAAGCAAGCTTTGCGCACTCATCAACTTATTCGCAAGGTTTCGCAAAATGTGGGCGTGAAAAAGGCACAGACGGCGTAAGTTCTCGTAACTACGCGGCAGGATTTTGAGCTTAGGGCAGCGCGTAACAAGCGCAAGTAAGAAAATAAGCCCTGCACTCTTGGGTCAAATCGAGTGAGGATAAGCAAAAGGACTCCCTAAGCTTGCCTGTGGTGCGCGTTGTCTCTTTGGTATGAGAAACTTCGCTCAAAACGCAGTTAAACACAGCCCGCGCCGCGTGAGAGGCACAAGCGCAAAGCAAGACCTTAAAAAATAAGTTGATAGATGCGTAAGCAGCTATAACTTTATACTTTAGGCGCACAAATGGGCTTTGCTCATTTGTGTAAGATGCGCGCGGCGTAAAACGCAACAGCGCGAGTATGGTAGTGATATGTAAGCCTTTGGGCTTAAATTTTGGGCGAAAGCCAAAACTTTAGGAGGTTTTATGATTAGAAAGGCAAAAACTTACTGCAGAGGCGGTAAAATTTACATCGATGCGCGCTTAGAATGTGGGCGCAAACGCTTTAGCAGCGGACTAGAGTGGAATGATGAAAATTTATTCAAAATCAAAAATGAGATGGAACATTTCATCTACAAGGCTTTGCGCGGCGATATAGTGCTGCCAAAGGTGTGCGAATACAACTTTGGCTCGCTAGGCGCTCAATTTTTAGAAAAATGCAATAAAAATCTCAAAGCAAGCACGCTAGAGGCGTATAGAAGCCAGATTAAAAACCTGCAAGCGTTTTTCAAAAAAGATGTGAGGCTTATTTCTATGCGCGATTTTGAGCGCTTTTTTGAGCAAAA
>NZ_JRPR02000029.1 GCF_000763135.2 Helicobacter jaachi
TATAGAATCCACGGGGAATAAAAAAATGAGATTATAACTTCATTTTTATAAATACTCCTAAAAGTGCGCAAAAAAGGCTTATAGAGCTTGCAAATTCTGCGGAATTTGCGGAATTTTTAGCGCGCGGTAGGGGGTATGAATCCCAATAGTGTGTCTAAAATTGTGTCCAAATCCCCCAAAATACCCCCAAAATCTCGCGCCAAAGCTAAAGCCAAAACTAAAGCTAAAGCTTAAGCGATACAGGAACTATCCAAAATCCTGCGCCAAAACTAAAACTAAAGCTAAAGCTAAAGGGTATCAAAGCCTAAACGAGACAGAGTATCCAAATCCCGCGCTAAACTCATTAAAAGCACAAACAAACTCCCGCAAGCAAGCTTTAAGGCAGCGATTTAGAGTGTTAAAGCAATAGAGTGAGCGCTATCTCACCTATTGCGCCAAAGCTAAAGCCAAATCTTAAGCACAAAGTATCAAAGCTTAAGCAAGAGCATTACCTCAAATCTCGCGCTAGGTTCAGCTAAGCTCATAAAAACACAGCTAAAAGGCAAGCTATCTACGCTAAAGCCAACGCGCAAAGCCTAAATCGCGGTTTGTGGGAGCTTGCTAGCCAAAAGCAAGGCTAAATCCTGCGGTGCGTGCAAACACAAGCTAAAGGCTCGCAAAAAAGAAAAAGTAAAGCCTGTGTGAGCTAAGAAAATTTGAGGCTAAAAATGCGCTCAAACCGCAGGCAAAGCTATCTAGCGCTCAAACTAGCAACACCAAAAGCTTACAAACGCTCCAAAGCTTGCAAAGCCCTCG
>NZ_JRPR02000030.1 GCF_000763135.2 Helicobacter jaachi
TGGTAAAATCCTCCATTGTGTCTATTTTCACATCTTGCATTTTAAATATTTTTTGCTCTCCTGCCTCTTTTTGCAATGTTTTAGATTCTATGGTAGAATTAGTCTTGTCGCTATTGTTGGCGCGGGACGTTGTGTCTGTAAAAGCTCTCTGTGGCGAGTTTGACTCGGGGTTTGGATAGCGATATACTTCTTTAGCATTCTTTAGCTTATTTTCTAAATTATTATTAGCTTTTGGACTTAGAGAAATACTGACAAAATATTCACCCTTATCAGCGCTTATGCTTGTAAAATACTGCTTATCATTTATTTTTTTAGCAAAAATCAATAACCCTTCATCATCGACAAATACAGCTTGCGGATTCTCAAATGTTTCCTTAATATGCGGTATATATTTTTCCCTTTTCCTTGAAACAATTTTAAAAAGACTGCCGATTTTGAACTTTAAGGTTTTTCCTAATAGTTGGGCTATTTCTTGCGGAATTTGCGGAATTATCTCATCATCTATATTTTTAAGATTAAATGTATTTTTCCATAAATCTTGCGTTTGTTTGTCTAAAATATGCTCTTTCCCTTTATTATCTTTAAAAACTATGTCGCCATTTTCTAGCGTTTTATAGCTAGATTCTGCGCTTTCTTGCGCTTCACTCTTTGCCGCACTTTGCGCACTTTTCTCCGCCACCTCTCTCCCCGCGCTAGATTCTAAAGCACTAGATTCTACAGATTCCACGCGCGCGCCTTGCTTTGTCGCACTAGATTCTAAAGCCCTAGATTCCACAGATTCTGTCAAA
>NZ_JRPR02000031.1 GCF_000763135.2 Helicobacter jaachi
AATTAGTAACTTTTTTATTGTTGCCTTGCAAAATTGCAGTGGGGTTAATCTCGCCGTTGCAGTGGGGACAATGAAAAATTTTAGCCATTTTGCGCCTCTCTTTTAAAAATGGAATCCCCCGCGTTATCGTGCAAGTTTTGTGTGTTTAAGAGAAAACTAAGTGGGGGAATCCTAAAATGTTAGGGTTTAGTTGAGTATGAGCTTAATGAGTTTAGCGGACTCGTTAAGCAACTTTATAAAAAGTATTAGCACTTTTAAAGTTTTCCTCATTCTAACCTCCTTTCACCACGATAACGCTGTAAAAGAAAGTCTCCCTTAAACACATCGTAATTATAGCACTATTTTATAAAAATGTCAATGTTTTTGCGCGTGTTTGTCCCAAATTTTCTAAAATAAATAAAAAGTTAATTTATGCAAGCAAAGGAGGTAAAATGAAAACTTTAGATGTTATGATTAAAACCGCACTTTTAATCTACATAATCTCTAAAATAATCCAAGCATGGACTTAAGAGAGGGCTTTTAAAAGCCCTATTGTTTTCATTTGCCTCATTTTATCGTAGAAGGAGTAAATATGAGCGAGTTTGCAGATATTTTAGAAGTCTTAGAATTAGTGCTGCTAGCATACATTGCCATAATGATAACTAAAAAGTAATAGTTTATTACCCCTTTAAAATGCGCTAGATTAGAGTAAAAGTAGCTCTTAAAAATTATATTTTGGGAGAGCTATGGAATCAAATTTTGAGAGTTTAGGCGCTA
>NZ_JRPR02000032.1 GCF_000763135.2 Helicobacter jaachi
TATCGCAGCTTAGTACGTCCTTCATCGCCTCTATCACCCAAGGCATCCACCATTTGCCCTTAAAAGCTTTTTGTATTTTTAAGGATACTGCCTTATTGAGCATATCTAGCTTCGTCTTTTGGACGCTTTTAAGGGAGTTTGGTTTTTGCTTGTGCGATAGACGTCAAGTCTTATCTCCGCGCAAAAACCTACACAACCCTTAAAATCGCCTCAAAATACTTCGCTATATAGGCTCAATACACTCAATAGATTCTATAAACTTACGAATTTATGGAATCTAAATAAGTATATTTAGCCACTCAATAAAGCAAGTATGTCGCGTAATTGTAGTTAAATTTACTATTACTATTTAGGCTATTAACAATAAGATTTCAAATAACATTAGAACTTTAAATAACGCGTGTCTTAAAGTCTAATGCAAAAGTTTTAGAATCTAGATTCTATAAAAATCAAAAACCCTTGCATTAAACTTTAACACTAACATTTAAAAGAACATTCCATAAAGAACAATTCATAAAAGATGGTGGAGAATAGCGGGATCGAACCGCTGACCTCCTGCGTGCAAAGCAGGCGCTCTCCCAGCTGAGCTAATTCCCCTTAGATAATTTTAACTTT
>NZ_JRPR02000033.1 GCF_000763135.2 Helicobacter jaachi
GCTATCAACCAAAACATAGAACAAACTAATAAAAACCTAGACCAAGATACTAAAGCTATTGAACAATCAGCACAAACAGCTAAAGAAATAGAATCTGGTAATCTCACTGCTAGAATTACAGCCATACCTGCTAACCCTCAACTCATTCAATTAAAAGAAGTATTAAATAGAATGTTAGATGATTTGCAGCATAAAATAGGCAGTGATACTAATGAAATAGCTAGAGTATTTAATAGCTATACTAGCTTAGACTTCACCACAGAAGTAAAAGACGCTAAAGGTAGAGTAGAAGTAGTAACAAATACATTAGGAGATGAAATAAGAAAAATGCTAAAGACTTCTGCTAGCTTTGCTAATACTTTAAGCACTGAAGCAAAAACACTCCAAGAAGCTGTAAATAATCTCACTAACTTAACTAATGCACAAGCCAGTAGCTTAGAA
>NZ_JRPR02000034.1 GCF_000763135.2 Helicobacter jaachi
AATAAAGAATGTGGCGCAATGTGGGCGCACAGAAACCAAGACAAGCCAAATGTGGGCGCACTTGCACGATTTCCCAAAACTATGTGGGCGCGCCAGAGAGCCAAACAACCAGAGAGCTAAACAAGAAGCAGCAAGAAAAGTAAATCGCTTGCAAAAATAATTATGAGGTGGGGGGGGGGGATAAATGTGGCGCAGGTTAAGCCTTCAATGTGGCGCGTAGCATTAACTAAGCTGCCAATGTAATGTGATGCGCATAGGCATTGTGGAGAACAATATAAGTCAAAGCCCTCGCGCACCAAACATTAAAGCAGCAAACATTAAAGCAGCAAACATTAAA
>NZ_JRPR02000035.1 GCF_000763135.2 Helicobacter jaachi
TCAGCTAACTTTCTTACTTCATCTGCTACTACTGCAAAGCCTCTACCATGTTCTCCTGCTCTTGCTGCTTCTATGGCTGCATTAAGTGCTAGTAGATTAGTTTGGTCTGCTATGTCTCTAATAATGCCTATGACATTTTTAATGTCTTCACTTTGTTGGATTACTTCTCCTGTTTTACCACTTACATTTTGCATAGAGCTAGTGATTTGTTCTACTGCTTGAGCTGTTTGTTCTAAGCTACTGGCTTGTGCATTAGTTAAGTTAGTGAGATTATTTACAGCTTCTTGGAGTGTTTTTGCTTCAGTGCTTAAAGTATTAGCAAAGCTAGC